>JBIPMZ010000105.1:0-7473 GCA_044376165.1 Cyanobium sp. | reverse complement strand
CCCTCACTGCGACCGGCCAACGCTTATCGGGTGGTTTCCGTGAACCAACATGCCGGCTCAGCTGCTTTCCGATTCGGGCGAATGTGTCCATCGCGAATCGTGGTTATCGGACCTGGTATGCATTGGTAGCGACCTTCCCGCTCGGGATGGCGGTACTGTCTCGCCATCGCATGGCCGCCGTTTCAGTACATGCCTGTACATCAATTCTGGCGGCGCCTTCGGCTGCAGGCCCCACCCTTGCGGGGCCTGCAGCCCTACGGCTTCAGTTTGCCGCGCTCGATTGCATCTGCACCGGGATGCGGGGCACCGGGAAGCCGTGGGAGCTCAGGGTGTCGGCAATCACGCGGTTGGTGTCGAAGTACACCTGCCAGTAGTTGTCGGTGTGGGTGTAGGGGCGCACCGCCAATCTGGGGCCCCGTTCCGTGAAGGTGAGCAGCTCCACGTCGGCCGCCATGCCGGGATATTGGTTGGGCACCGCGCGCATCGCTTCCTGGAGCAGGGCGATCGCCTTGCCCACATCGGCGCTGCTGTCGAGCTGGGCCTCCAGCTCCACCCGCCGGTACGGATGGCTGGAGTAGTTCACGATCGTATCGCCGAAAAACTTGCCGTTGGGGATGATGTGCCGCACGTTGTCGGGCGACAGGATGCTCGTCACAAACATACCCACCTCCTCCACCGTGCCGGTGACGCCCCCGCCGCACACGAAGTCGCCGACGCTCACCGGGCGGAACAGCTGCAGGAACACACCGGCGGCGAAGTTGCCCAGCATGCCGCTCCACGCCGCGCCGATCGCCACGCCGGCACCGGCCAGCAGGGCGGCGAAGCTGGCGGTTTGAATGCCGAAGAAGCCCAGGATCGCCACCGCCAGCACCACCCGCAGCAGCGCCCCGAAAACATTCAGCAGGAAGCCGATCACGGTGGGGTCGAGCTTGCCCATCGCGAAGCTGCGCCGCATCACCTTCAAGGCGAAACGAATCAGCCCGCCGCCCACGATCCACAGCAGGATCGCCCCCACCAACTTGAGCAGGAACGGCACTAAAATTGTTGTCACCACCGATGGGTTGACAGCCGCGGGAAGCGGTACGGACGCGGCGACGTCTAGGGGCATGAACCAGGTGGAATGGGCCCTCCCACGATGGCAGAAACGGTTCGTTCGTCAACTGTTTTCCGCCGCCACAGCGCCTCCGCCATCCGCGCGGTCTGCACGATCGGCCCCACGTCATGCACCCGCAGCAGCGCCGCACCCGCCGCGATCGCCCGGCAGCACACCGCCGCCGTGCCCCACAGCCGCGCCCGCGCTCGGCCCTCCCCCAGCACCGCCCCGATGAAGCGCTTGCGGGACGGACCCACCAGCAGCGGAAACCCCTCGGCCACCAGCGCCTCCAACCCCGCCAGCAGCACCAGGTTTTGCTCCACGGTCTTGGCAAAACCCAGCCCCGGATCCCAAATCAGCCGCTCCGGCCGCACCCCGGCGGCCATCGCCCGCTCGGTGGCGCGCAGCAGCTCCTCCCGCACCTCTGCCACCACATCCCCGTACTCCGCCAGGGCATCCATGCTGCGGCTATCCCCGCGGCTGTGCATCAACACATACGGGCAGTCCGCCGCGGCCACCACCGCCAGCAGGGCCGGATCGCGCCGGCCACCGCTCACATCGTTGATCCAGTCGGCTCCGGCCGCCAGCGCCGCCTCCGCCACCGCCCCATGGAAGGTGTCCACCGACACCACCACCCCCGGCTCCGCGGCCCGGATCGCCCGCAGGGCGGGCAGCAACCGGGCGATCTCCGCCGCCGCCCCCACCTCCTCCGCCCCCGGACGGGTGCTCTGCCCGCCCAGGTCGAGCACATCGGCCCCGCGGGCCCGCTGCCGCCGGGCCTCCGCCAGGGCCGCGGCCGGATCGAGAAACCGCCCGCCATCGCTGAAGGAATCGGGGGTGAGGTTGATCACCCCCATCACCCCGGTGCGATCCCCCCAGGGGAAGCGCTCGCCCCCCACCTCAGGCGGCGACGGCAACCGGCTGATAGTTGCAGATGCGGGCGAAGCCCTCCGGCTGAAGGGAAGCGCCCCCCACCAATACCCCGTCGATCTCGCTTTGGGCCATCAACAGATCGATCGTGGCCGGCGTCACCGAACCGCCGTATTGGACGATCACATCGGGATTGCCCACCCAGCCCCGGATCAGCCCGCACACCCGGTTTGCCTCCTCCGCCGGGCAGGTCTTGCCGGTGCCGATGGCCCAGATCGGTTCGTAGGCCACGATCACCCGCAGCGGGTCCACCCCCTCCAGCCCCTGCTCCACCTGGCGGTGGATCACCCGTTCCGTCTCCCGCGCCTCCCGTTGGTCGAGGCTCTCGCCCACGCACAAAATCGGCACCAGGCCGTGCCTCTGGGCGGTGCGGGCCCGCAGGTTGATCTGCTCGTCGCTCTCGCTGTAGTACTTGCGCGGCTCGCTGTGGCCCACGATCGCGTGGGTTACCCCGTGCTCCACCAGCATCGGCGCCGACACCATGCCGGTGTAGGCCCCCTTCTCCTCCCAATGCACGTTTTGGGCGGCGATCGCCACCCCGGCGCCGTCGAGATGGCGGCACAGGGTGGGGATCGCGGTGAACGGCGGCGCGATCACCACCTCTCGGTCGGGCGGCAGGTGCTCGATCAGGGGCCGGAAGGCAGCGGCAAAGGCCCGCGTTTCGGCGCAGGTCATGTTCATCTTCCAGTTGCCCGCGATCACGGCCTTACGCACCGGCGTTGGCTCCCTACGAGAAGTGTTGGCCACGCTAATCGGTGACGGTGACCACCACTTCGCGGCCATCGATCGCCACCACGTCCCCGAAGGCCAGCCGCCGACCCCGGCGGGTCTCGATCCCGTCGTTCACCCGCACGTCGCCGCGCTGGATGCGCTGCTTGGCCTCCCCGCCGCTGGCGGCCAGGCCCTGCCATTTGAGGAACTGATCGAGCTTCAGAAAGGCAGGCCGGCGCTGGCCGGGGCGGACGTAAGGTGCCCCGATGCTCGCACCCTCGCCGGCCGGCTTCCGCAGGCTCTGGCCGCTGCTGCAGCCCCATCGGCGCACCCTGCTGGCGGGCGGCTTCTGCATCCTTCTCTTCGTCGCCAGCTTCCCGCTGCTCGCCTGGCTGGCCGGTCAGCTGATCCCCGCCATCGGGGCCGGCGACATCCCCAAGGTGCTCCGCACCGTCGCCTGGGCCCTGCTGGTGTTCCTGGTGCAGAAGCTCGCCCAGTTCGGCCAGGACACCCTCCTGGCGGGACCCGCCCTCCACGTCAGCCAGGAGCTGCGCCAGCGCCTCTTCGCCCGCCTGCAGCGCCTTGCCTTCGGCTCCCTCGAGAAGCTCTCCGCCGGCGACCTCACCTACCGCCTCACCGAGGACGCCGACCGGGTCGGGGAGGTGATCTACAAAACGATTCATGACACCACCCCCAGCGCCCTCCAGCTCGTGGTGGTGCTCGGCTACATGGTGTGGCTCGACTGGCCCCTGGCCCTCGCCACCCTCCTGCTGGCCCCCTTTGTGGCCCTGCTGGTCAGCGGTTTCGGCGCCCGGGTGATGCGGGCGGCCGAGCGCAGCCAGCAGCAGGTGAGCGAACTGGCGGCCCTGCTCGGGGAGGCGATCGGCGCCCTGCCCCTGGTGCGCGCCTACGCCGCCGAACCCTGGTTGCAGCAGCGCTTCAACGCAGAGGTAGACCTCCACCGCCGCGCCCGCTACCGGACGATGCGCCTGCTCGCCCAGCAGCATCCGGTGGTGGGCTTCATCGAAGCCTTCGGCATCCTCGCGGTGCTGGTGTTCGGCGCCGCCCGCATCCGCGCCGGCGGCCTCACCAGCCAGGGCTTCAGCACCTACATGGCCGCCCTGCTGATGTTGATCGATCCGATCTCGCATCTCACCACCAACTTCAACGAGTTCCAGCAGGGTCAGGCCTCCCTGCGGCGGCTGCGGGCGATCGAGGCCGAGCCGGTGGAACCGCCAGACCGGCCCGATGCCCGCTCCCTCGGCCGGGTGCGCGGCGCCCTGGTGCTCGAGCGGGTGCGCTTTGGCTACGACCCCGCCCAGCCGGTGCTGCACGACCTCGATCTGCAGATTGACCCCGGCCAGGTGGTGGCCCTGGTGGGACCCTCCGGTGCGGGCAAGACCACCCTGTTCTCCCTGCTGCTGCGCTTCAACACCGCCCAGGCCGGCCGGGTGCTGCTCGATGGCTGCGATCTGGCCGACCTGCGCGCCCGGCAGCTGCGCCAGGCGGTGGCCCTGGTGCCCCAGCAGAGCAGCCTGTTCTCCGGCACGGTGGCCGAAGCGATCGCCTTCGGGCGGCCCGCCACTCGGGAGCAGATCCGCGAGGCCGCCCGCCTCGCCAACGCCGCCGCCTTCCTCGAAGCCCTTCCCGACGGCTACGACAGCCGCGTGGAGGAACGGGGCAGCAACTTCTCCGGCGGGCAGCTGCAGCGCCTGGCTATCGCCCGGGCCGTGCTCGGCGATCCCGCCATCCTGCTGCTCGATGAGGCCACCAGCGCCCTCGATGCGGAGGCGGAGGAGGCGGTGCAGCAGGGTCTCGCCCGGGCCATGGCCGGCCGCACCGTGCTCGTGATCGCCCACCGCCTCTCCACCGTGCAGGAGGCCGATCGGATCCTGGTGCTGGAGGGGGGGCGGATCGTCGAGCAGGGCAACCACGACGCCCTGATGGCCCGCGGCGGGCGCTACCGGGAGCTCTGCGAGCGGCAGTTCATCCGCCTGGAGAGCTGAGCGCGCCCGGCGCTCGGTGCGCCTGGGGGCTGGGGGCCTCACCGGGTGGTTCCCTACTCTGGATCCGACACCCCAAACATCCCGTCCGTGGACGCAGAAACCTCTTCCCAACCGCCCGTCCTCACCTTCGAGGGCAAGCGCTACGACCTCAACTCCCTGCCGGACGACATCAAAGAGCTGGTGCGCGGCATGCAGGTGGCCGATGCGCAATTGCGCCTGCACGAAGACACCCTAAAGGTGCTCGCCGTGGGTCGCCAATCGATGGCGATGCAGCTCAACCAACGCCTCCAGGCCGTCCCTTGCCTGCCGGACGCCTGAGGTGGGTTCATACCCAATGGAGTTCATACCAAATCTGAGCCAGGTCTGAGCTGAGTACGGTCGCCCTCTGAAATGAACCCGGTCCAAATGGAAAATTGGACCGGGTTTTTGGCTCTCTCTTAGGACTCCCCGTTGTTGCCGGCGGAGTCCAGGGGGCGGAGATCCTCGAAGCGGTAGGTGGTGCCTGGCTGCGGGGCTTCGCCAGCGGCGCCTTCGCTGTGCACCGTTCGCTCGGCCAGCACCCAGGGGCCTCCGCCGGGCAGCTCGACAAACGTGTCGGTGAAGCAGCTCACCCCGCCCCGAGGGTTGCCGGTGGCCGGATCGCTGTATTGGCTGGTGTAGGTATGGCTGAGGTAGCCGGCGCCGGTTTCGGTGATCGACTTGGTGTAGATGGTCACGACGGTTCCGTGGATGTGGCGATGCACCATCGTGACCACATCGTTTTTGATGCGGTAGCGATCGCCAGCATTTTTACCCCCCACAATCACGGCCAACCCGATGTCGTCGCTGTCGCCCGCCGTGAAGGTGTTCTGCCCGTGGGTCTGGGCAAAGCTGCGCCGCACCCGGTGGATCGCCACCTCCCAGAGCTGGCCCGCCAGCTCCTTGTGCACAGATTCCTCCTCGATCCCCGTCACTTCCGCCTTCAGATCGGCGCCCACCCGGAAGCGGCCCTCCACCCGACGGCCCTCCCGCTCCCACACGCAGCGGCCCTGGTAGCCGGCGAAATCGGGGTCCCAGGTGTAGCGGTTCTCGTAGGCGGCCTGAAACGCCGCCGTGCAGTCGCTCCCGGGGGGGATCGCCTCTGGAGTCGTCGGCGCGGCCAGGGTTGCGGCAAGACCATCCATGGAACAAAACACCGGTGGGATTGAAGTGTATGGCTTCGTCCCTGGCGCCTGCAGACCCTGCGCCGGCGGGCGGGTTCAGCGCGCCGGCCCCCACGGCGCATGGATGTCCTGCAGGGCCACCACCTCCACCTGCCGGTGCTGGAGCAGGGCATCGATCGCCTCCACCGCCGCCCGCGCGCCCGCCAGGGTGGTGACGGTGGGCACCGCGTAGTCGAGGGCGGCATGGCGCAGATAGCGATCGTCGTGCGCCGCCCGCCGACCCACCGGCGTGTTGATGATCAGCTGGACGGTGCCGGAGCGGATCGCATCTTCGATGTTTGGTCGCCCCTCGTGCACCTTCAGCACCGCGGTCACGGCCAGGCCGGCTTTCCGCAGGGTGTCGGCGGTGCCGGTGGTGGCGAGCAGGGCGAAACCTTCCGCCGCCAGGCGCCGGGCGACCGATACCAGATGGGGCTTGTCGCGGTCGTGGGTGGAGAGGAACACCGTGCCGCTGGTGGGCAGGGCCTCGCCGGCCGCCAGCTCCGCCTTCGCGTAGGCCAGGCCGAAACCGGGGGCGATTCCCATCACCTCGCCGGTGGAGCGCATCTCGGGACCCAGCAGGATATCGGCCCCCGGGAAGCGCTTGAACGGCAGCACCGCCTCCTTGACCGTCTGCATCGGCGGCACGGGCTCCCGCACCAGCCCCAGCTCCGCCAAGGTGCGCCCCGCCATCAGCTGGCTGGCGATCTTCGCCAGAGGGACGCCGGTGGCTTTGGCCACGAAGGGCACCGTGCGGGAGGCGCGGGGATTGGCCTCGATGATGAACACCCGCTCCGGGCCCACGCCACCCTCCCGTTGGATGGCGAACTGCAGGTTGATCAACCCCCGCACCTCCAGGGCCAGGGCCAGCTCCCGACTCCAGCCGCGAATCGTGGCCAACACCTCAGGGGAGAGGCTCACCGACGGCAGGGCGCAGGCTGAATCCCCGGAGTGAATGCCGGCGGGTTCGATGTGCTCCATCACGCCGCCGATCACCACCTGCCCCTCGCGGTCGCAGAGGGCATCGACATCCACCTCGATCGCATTCTCGAGGAACTGGTCGATCAAGATCGGGTGGTCGGGCTCCACCTGCATCGCCTCCGCCATGTAGCGATTCAGCTCCTCCTCGTCGTAGACCACCTCCATCGCCCGGCCCCCCAGCACATAGCTGGGACGCACCACCACCGGGTAGCCGATGCGCTCCGCCACGGCCCGGGCCTCCAGGGGGCTGCGGGCCAGGCCGTTGCGCGGCTGGCGAATCTCCAACCTGCGCAGAATCGCCTCGAACTGCTCCCGATCTTCGGCCCGGTCGATCGATTCCGGGGAGGTTCCCCACAGCCGGGTGCCGGTGGCCAGCCCCTCCGGCGATTCCAGCCAGCGCAGCAGCGGGATCGCCAGCTTCAGGGGCGTCTGACCGCCGAACTGAACGATCACCCCCTCCGGTCGCTCGGCCTCGATCACATTGAGCACATCCTCGAGGGTGAGGGGCTCGAAATAGAGGCGGTCGCTGGTGTCGTAGTCGGTGGAAACGGTCTCGGGGTTGCTGTTCACC
>JBIPMZ010000104.1:0-7478 GCA_044376165.1 Cyanobium sp. | reverse complement strand
TCCGGCTATCGCCCCCTGGAGGACAAGGCGGGCGACGGGGAGCCCCAGGCCGTGGTGCTGGCGCCCGGCAGCGAGGCCCGTCTGGAGGGGATGCGGCAGCGCTGGGGTGGGGTGCCGATCCTGCTGGGGGTGCGGGGGGATTCGATCGAGGAGCGGATGCGCTGCCTCTCCAGCGGCGCTGACGACTTCTGGCTCACCGACCGCCCCCCCAGCGACCTGTTGGCGCGCCTGCGCCTGCACCTCCAGCTCGCCGGCCGGGCCACGCCGCCGAAGGCCGAGCTGCGGCTGGGGGATCTGGTGGTGCTCCCCGCCTGCCGCCAGGTGCGGCGGGCGGACCGGGAGCTCAAGCTCACGGAGCGGGAATATCAGCTGCTGGAACTGCTCCTGCGCCACCGCAATGAGGTGGTGAGCCGCGAGCGGATCCTGGCCTGCGTCTGGCCGGGGGGTAGCGGGGCCGCCAGCAACGTGATCGAGGTGTACGTGCGCTATCTGCGCCAGAAGCTGGAGCAGAATGGCGCTCGCCGGCTGCTCCACACCGTGCGCGGCCTGGGCTACTGCCTGGCGGAGCGCTGGCCGCCCGAGGGAGAGTCGCGATGAACGGGTGGCGGCGGCGGCGGCCGGTCGAGCTGGCGCTCGGCGCCCTGGCGGCCCTCGGTACCACGGTCTTCGGCACCACGGTCTTCCGCACCCCGGTCTTCGGCACCCCGGCCCCCGGCGTTACGGCGCCGGCCAGGGTTGGCACCGCTCCCCCGCAGTACCTGCCGGTGACGGCCCGCTGGTGCCTCGACGCTTCCCCCCCGGGGTCTGCCGGGCCGCGCTGCATCGCTTTGGAGGTGGCCGATGACCCCCGGGAGCAGGCCTGGGGATTGCAGCTGCGCCCCCGGCTGCCGGCCTGGCGGGGCATGTGGTTTCCGTACGAGATCCCTACACCGCTGCGGTTCTGGATGCACCGCACCCCCGAGCCGCTCGACATCCTCTTCCTGCGGGAGGGGCGGGTGATCGCGATCGAGGCCGCCGTTCCCTGCCTGCAACTCCCCTGCCCCAGCTACGGGCCGGAAGAACCGGCGGACGGGGTGGTGGAGCTGGCTGCCGGCGAGGCGGCAAGGCTGGGGATCCGGGTGGGAAGCCCGGCGCGGATCGAAGCGATCACCCCCCCCGTCGCCCCGTCAACACCAGCACGGGATTGAGGGGGGCCAGGCGGGTGCCCCCCCCGAGCGGGGCGCCGCGCCAGCTCTGGTGCTGGCTGACCGCCACCGCCAGGCCGTGGCGCTCCAGGATCGGCCGCAGCTCCGCCAACGCCTCCACCGTTGCCAGGGGGATCACCACCACCCCGGCGGGGCGCAGACGGGCGAGCACGGCCTGGAGCAGGGCGGCGCGCTCCCGGCCGCCGCCGCCGAGCAAAACCCGATCGGGGTCTGGCAAGCGGGCCAGCTGCTGCGGCGCCGGACCCTCCACCACGCCGGCGGGGTGCACCGCCAGCCGAGCGGCGTTGGCCTCGATCAACCCCTTCGTGCCCGGCCGGCGGTCGAGGGCCCAGAGCGAGAGCTGGGGTCGCAGCCGCAAGGCCTCCAGGCCGATGGAGCCGACCCCGGCCCCCAGATCCCAGAGGACACCGCGGCTCGGGAGGTCAAGGTCGGCGAGCAGCTGGATGCGCAGCTCCCGTTTGGTCATCAAGCCGGGGTGGTCCTCCTGCTGGAGCCACAGGCCATCCGCCAGGCCAAACAGGGGCAGGGCCGCCGGATCCGGGGGCGGCGGCGACTGGGCGAGGAGCAGCACCAGGTGCAGGGGGTCGAGGTCGGCCGGAAGGGGATCGGCCGGCTGGAGCTGCTGCAGCCGTTCGGCCGGATGGCCCAGCCGTTCCCCGAGCCAGAAGGCGTAGGCGGCCTCCAGGCCGGAGGCCCGGAGGAGGGTGCGCACCTCCGCGGCTCCGCCCCGGCCTGGATCGGGCAGCACCACCAACGCCGGGGGTCGCTTGGCCAGCTCGGCGGCCAGGGCGTCGGGCTCGCGTCCGTGCAGGCTCACCCAGCGGGCGTCTTGCCAGGGGCGGCCGAGGCGGGCGAAGGCCCACTGCAGGGAGGTGGGGGCGGGATGGAAGCGCAAGCGCTCCGGCGGCAGCTCCTGCAGCAGCAGCCGGCCGAGGCCAAACCAGAGGGGATCCCCGCTGGCCAGCAGGATTCCCCGCTCGCCGGCCTCCAGGCACTGGCGAAGCCGCGGCAGGAGCGCCGCCGGCTGGTCGCTGGCGAGGAGCTCGGGCCCCGCCCCCGCCCCGGGCCTCGCCTGGGCCAGCCAGGCCTCCAGCTGCGGCAGCAGGCGACGGGGGGCGGCCACCAGATCGGCGCCGGGGAGCACGGCCTGCCAGTGGGGGCTCAGGCCGGAGACACCGGAGGCGTCGGTGCCCACCACCTCGAGCGGGGCCTGGGGGCTGGGGCTTTGCAGAGAACAAGCGCCGGTCCCGTCATGATGGCTCCACCTTCTGCGATGCGATGGCTCCCTTCGGCCTCTCCGCCCTCCGGAACCTGCGCAGCGGCGGCGGCGACCGGGCTCCTCGGGAGGTCGGCCAGTGGCAGCACCCCTTCGGCCTCGGCTGGGAGAGGCCCTACAGGGTGCGGTATGCCAGCAACCTCGACGACGGTCCCAACCACGGCGCCCCGCTCGGGGGGTTCGGAGCGGGCTGCCTGGGCCGGGCCCCGGACGGCAGCGTCAACCTCTGGCATCTCGACGGCGGCGAGCACTGGTTTGGTCTGCTGCCCGACTGCCAGTTCGCCCTGCACGAACGGGACGCCACCGGCAGCCGCACCCATGCCCTGGCCACGGCCCCGGTGCGGGACGACAGCCGACCCGAGGCCGGGGTGCCCCTGCCCGCCTGGTCTTGGTACCCGGCCAGCGATGGCGAGCGGATCACCGGGATCTACTCCGCCCGCTACCCGCTGCAACGCATCGACTACGAGGGGATCTATCGCGTCCGGGTGAGCGCCGAAGCCTTCAGTCCGATCCTGCCCGGCGACTATCAACGCACCAGCTACCCGGTGGCGGTGTTTGTGTGGCGCTTCAGCAACCCCACGGACGCGCCGCTCGACCTCTCGCTCCTGCTGAGCTGGCGCAACACCTGCGGCTGGTTCACCAACACCGATCCGGCCGCCGCGGTGCACTTCCGCGATGACGGCAGCCCGGAGCACAATTACGTGCCGGCGATCGGCCGCACCCGCGGGCACCGCAACCGCCCGTGCGATGGCGACGGCCTGAGGGGAATCCTGCTGGAGGGCGAGCGGTCGGAACCCCTGGCGGAGGGCCAGGGCCAGTGGTGTCTGGCGGTGCCCGATCCGGCCACCCTCGGGGCGCCGGTGGAGGTGTTCCGCTGCAGCCGCTGGAATCCCACCGGCGACGGGGCGGAGATCTGGCAGCCCTTCGCCCGCGATGGTTCGATCCCCGAGGGCGAGAACGATCGCCGCCGCGGCGCCGGGGATCCGGCCAGCGCCGCCCTGGCGGTGCGCTTCCGGCTGGAGCCTGGCGCCAGCCTGGAGCTGCCGGTGGTGATCGCCTGGGACCTGCCGGTGACGGCCTTCGCCACGGGCACCCGCGCCCTGCGGCGTTACACCGACTTTTTCGGCGCCGACGGCGACAATGCGGCCGCGATCGCCGCCGAAGCCCTGCGGGACTGGCGGGAGTGGCGCAGAGCGATCGAGGCCTGGCAGCGGCCGGTGCTGGAGCGCGCCGACCTGCCCGAGCGGCTGCGCATGGCCCTGCTCAACGAGCTCTACGACCTGGCCAGCGGCGGCAGCCTCTGGACCGCCGCCACGCCGGAGGATCCCGTCGGTCGCTTCGGTGTGCTCGAGTGCCTCGACTACGCCTGGTACGAAAGCCTGGATGTGCGCCTCTACGGCTCCTTCGCCCTGCTGCAGCTGTGGCCGGAACTCGACAAGGCGGTGCTGCGCGACTTCGCCCGCGCCATCCCCGCCGCCGATCCGACGCCGCGGCCGATCGGCTGGTATTTCACCCAGGGGCGGGGCCGGGTGGAAGCGCCCCGCAAGGTGTCCGGCGCCACCCCCCACGACCTGGGCGCCCCGAACGAGCGGCCGTTTGACGCCACCAACTACACCGCCTACCAAGACTGCAACCTCTGGAAAGACCTGGCCAGCGATTTTGTGCTGCAGGTGTGGCGCACCTTTCGCCTGGCCCCCAGCGGCGAAGACCTGCGCTTCCTGGCGGATTGCTGGCCGGCTGCCGTCATCGCCCTGCGCTACCTGAAGGCCTTCGATGCCAACGGCGACGGCCTGCCCGATAACGGTGGCGCCCCCGATCAAACCTTCGATGACTGGCCGCTGCAGGGGGTGAGCGCCTACTGCGGCGCCCTCTGGATCGCGGCCCTGGAGGCGGCCCTGGCGATGGCCCAGCGACTGCAGCTGGAGCTGGGTCTGGACACCGGCGGCGAGCAGCGGCAGTTTGGCGAGTGGCTGGAGCGCTCCCGCGCCAACTTCGACCGCCTGCTCTGGAACGGGGAGTACTACCGAATCGACGCGGAGAGCGGCACGCCGGTGGTGATGGCCGACCAGCTCTGCGGCGACTTCTACGCCCGCCTGCTGGGGCTGCCGTCGGTGGTGGCGGACGAGCGGGCGCGCTCGGCCCTGGCCGCCGTGCGCGAGGCCTGCTTCGAGGGCTTTGAAGGGGGCCGGCTGGGGGTGGCCAACGGCCTGCGCCGCGACGGCACCCCCCTGGATCCGAACGGCACCCATCCGCTGGAGGTGTGGACCGGCATCAACTTCGGCCTGGCCGCCTACTACCGGCTGATGGGGGAGACGGAGACGGCCTTGGCGATCAGCTCGGCGGTGGTGGAGCAGGTGTACGGGGGCGGGCTTCAATTCCGCACGCCGGAAGCGATCACGGCGGCCCGCACCTTCCGCGCCTGCCACTACCTGCGGGCGATGGCGATCTGGGCCCTGTGGGCCACCCACACCGGCTGGCAACCGATCCCCGGGGCCGAGCGGCAGCCCCTGGCCCTCCGATGAGCGGCCCGCATCGGCTGGCCCCGCCCCTGGCGGCGCTGCTGGTCCCGCCCCTGGCCGCGCTGCTGGCCCTGGCCCTGGCCCTGCTGGTGGCGGCCCCCGGCCCGGCCCTGGCCCAGATCCAGGCCAGCCCGCAGGAGACCGGAACGGGCCTGGTGCGCAGCCTGGAGAGCCTGCGGGATCTCGACTATCAAAGCTGGCAGGTGGTGGCCTATCGGGAGGGTCCCCCCGGCCCCCAGGCCCCCGTGGTGCTGCGGATCGTGGGTTACCCCGGCCAGGTGCGGATCGATCACCCCACCCCGCTGCTGGTGCGGGCCGGGCGCCGCCAGTGGCTGCTGGATGACATCACCCTGGCCAGCCCGAAACTCGCCGGCGACAACCGCGCGGCGGCGGCGGAGTTCCGCCTCGAGCCCCTGCTGGCCGACCTGCGCCTCGACCGGCCGCTGCGCCTGCAGCTGAGCGGCGTGTTCGTCGAGCTGCCGGTGCCGCCCTACGTGGTGGCGGAATGGCGGAGCCTGGCGGAAACGCCACCGCCACCGCCGCCACCGCGGTGAGCATGGAGTCGAGCCTCCTTTCCCCCTGGCGGCCCTGGATGCAGCGGGCCCTGCAGCTGGCGGCCCTGGGCCGGGGCCGCACCAGCCCCAACCCGCTGGTGGGGGCGGTGGTGCTCGATGCCGCCGGGGCGCTGGTGGGGGAGGGGTACCACGAGCGGGCCGGGGCTCCCCACGCGGAGGTGGGCGCCCTGCGCCAGGCGGGGGAGCGGGCCCGCGGCGGCACTTTGGTGGTGACGCTGGAGCCCTGCTGCCACCACGGCCGCACCCCCCCCTGCAGCGAGGCGGTGATCGCCGCCGGGGTGCGCCGGGTGGTGCTGGCGATGCAGGACCCCAACCCGCTGGTGGCGGGGGGCGGCATCGCCCGGTTGCGGGCGGCGGGCCTGGAGGTGATCGCGGGAGTGGCCGAAGGGGAGGCCCAGGCGCTCAACGCCGCCTTCCGGCACCGGCTGGCGACGGGTCGCCCCCTCGGAGTCCTCAAGTGGGCGATGAGCCTCGATGGCCGCACGGCCCTGCCCAATGGCGCGAGCCAGTGGATCAGCGGCCCGCCGGCCCGCGCCCGGGTGCATGGGCTGCGGGCGGAGTGCGACGCGGTGATCGTGGGGGGGGGCACCCTGCGCCAGGACGATCCCCTGCTCACCAGCCGGGGCCGCCGTTGCCCCGAACCCCTGCGGGTGGTGCTCAGCCGCCGCCTGGAGCTGCCGCCCGCCGCCCGCCTCTGGGACACCACCGCCGCCCCCACCCTGGTGGCCCACGGGCCGGAGGCGTCCGCGGAGGGCCGCGCCGCGCTCGAGGCCCTCGGGGTGGAGCGCCTTGAGCTGGCGGCCTGCGAACCCGCCGCGCTCCTGGAGGCCCTGGCGGCGCGGGGCTGCAACCAGGTGCTTTGGGAGTGCGGTCCGGAGTTGGCCGCCGCCGCGTTGCGCCAGGGCGGCGTGCAGCGGATCGTCGCCGTGATCGCCCCGAAGCTGCTCGGGGGAATCGCCGCCCGCACCGCCTTGGGGGATCTGGGGCTGACCTCCCTGGCCCAGGCCCCGCCCTGGCAGGGGAGCGCCCCGGAGCGGCTCGGGGACGATTGGCTCTGGCCCCTGGAGGCCCCGCCCACGCCATGATCCCCTCCCCAACCCTGCCGGGCACGGCGGCCACCCTGCCGATCGCCGCCTTCAGCCTGCTGCTGGCCGCGCTCGCCTGGCTCGGGATCGAGCTGCTGGCGCGCCGGTTCGCCCCCCACTCCCTGGGGCGGGTGCTGTTGCAACGCTCCCGCCTGAGCATCAGCGCCACCCTGCTTCTGGGCGGCCTGGGCTGGTGGCTGCTGGATGCCCTGGGGCGCCTCGGCTGGCAGCTTCCCCTCAGCGGTCGCGACGGTCGCGACGTGGTGATCAGCCTGGGCATCGCCTGGACGCTGCTGCGCTGCAAGCCGCCGCTGATCCAGCAGATCCAGGGCGATCCCCGCTGGCTGCCGCAGCGCACGCCAACCGATCGCCGGGCCCTGCTCGACCTGATCGACAAGCTGATCTCCACCACGGTTCTGCTGCTGGCGGCTCTGGTGGTGCTGCGGGTGCTGGGGGTGTCCCCGGCCCTGCTGCTCACCGCCAGCGGCATCGGGGCTGCGGCGCTGGGTTTCGGCTCCAAGGCGCTGGTGGAAAATCTGCTCAGCGGGGCGATGATCTACCTTTTTCGCCCCTTCACTGTGGGCGACTGGATCGAACTGCCCGACAAGAAACTGGCCGGTTCAGTGGAGGCGATCGGGAGTTACTACACCGAACTGCTCACAGCCGAGCGGGAGCCCCTGTTTGTTCCCAATGCCCTCTTTGCCGGCTTTGCCGTGGCGAACAGCAGCCGCCGCGAGCATCGGCGGCTGCTGTTGGAGTTGGCCCTCCGCCCGGAGGATGCGGAGCGGGCCGATGCGATCACCGCCGAGCTGCGCAAG
>JBIPMZ010000103.1:0-7494 GCA_044376165.1 Cyanobium sp. | reverse complement strand
ATCCAGGAGCTTCCGGGGGGTACCGTCGGGCTTCGAAGCATCCCACTCGATCCGTCCTTCGTAGCCGACGGATTCCGCCACCATCCCGGCAAGCTCGCGGATGGTCACATCCGTGCCCGTACCCACATTGACAAACTGGCAATCATCTGGATCAGGCCGCCAGCTCTCCAGTGCAAAAACCGCAGCATCGGCGAGGTCGTCTACGTGCAGAAACTCCCTGCGAGGGGCACCGCTGCCCCAGCAGGTGACCAGGGGGGCGCCGCTTTCTTTGGCTTCTTGAAAGCGGCGGATCAGGGCCGGCAGCACATGGCTGTTGGTGGGGTGGTAGTTATCGCCCGGGCCGTAGAGATTTGTTGGCATTAGGCTAATGGCATCAAAGCCATGCTGCCGCCGCAGGGCATGGCAGAGTTTGATGCCTGTGATCTTCGCAATGGCATACCATTCATTGGTGGGCTCGAGGGCACCCGTGAGCAGAGAGTCTTCGCGGATGGGCTGGGGAGCGAACTTGGGATAGATGCAGCTGCTGCCGAGGAAGAGAAGGCGGCGGCTGCCGCACCGCCAGGCATGTTCAATAATGTTGTTCTGAATTTTTAGATTATCTAGCAAGAAATCTGCCGGGAAAGTGTTATTAGCCAGGATGCCACCCACCTTGGCGGCGGCCAAAACCACCACTTCGGGGCGGTAAGCCGCAAACCAATCCCGAACGGCAAGAGAATCGGTAAGGTCGAGGGAGTCGCGGGTTGCGGTGATGAGGTTTTCATAGCCACCACGCTGTAATCTTCGGACAATGGCAGAGCCTGCCATGCCTCGATGACCGGCGACAAAGATGCGATCGGAAGGCGAGATAAGATCGGTCATGATGAAAATTCGTGGTATTTAGCGTCGCAGGGCCATCGGCGGGTTTTCCATTGACCCAACCACATCGAAGCCCTCGCGGCGAAGAACGGCCTCCTTCGCGGCTTCCTGCTTGTCTGCGGCCACCATTTCCGTTACCAGCTCCTCCAGGGTGGTGGTGGGCTGCCAACCCAGCTTTTCATGGGCTTTGCTGGGATCTCCCAGGAGGGTTTCCACCTCAGCTGGTCGGAAGTAGCGAGGATCGATGCACACCACCGTTCCGCCCGTGTCGGCACGCCTCCCGATCTCCTCCACACCGGAGCCCACCCATTCAATTCCCCCCCAACCCAGCTGTTCCGCCGTGAGCTCGATAAAGCGGCGCACGGATTCCTGGCGTCCGGTGGCGATCACGAAATCCTCTGGAGTTCCCGTCTGCTGCAACATGCGCCACTGCATTTCAACGTAATCGCGTGCATGGCCCCAGTCCCGCAGCGAATCGATATTGCCCATAAAGAGACATTGGTCGAGCCCCGCATCGATGCGCGCCAGGCCGCGCGTGATCTTACGGGTGACAAAAGTTTCGCCTCTACGCGGACTTTCGTGATTAAAGAGTATGCCATTGCAGGCATACATGCCATAGCTTTCGCGATAGTTTACGGTGATCCAATAGGCATACAACTTAGCGACGCCGTAGGGGCTGCGCGGATAAAAAGGTGTGCTCTCTTTTTGGGGGATTTCCTGGACGAGACCGTAGAGCTCCGAGGTGGAGGCTTGGTAGATGCGGGTCTTGTCAATCAGCTGGAGAATGCGAACGGCTTCCAGGATCCTCAAAGTACCCAGCGCATCGCTGTTGGCGGTGTATTCGGGGCTTTCAAACGAGACAGCCACATGGCTTTGGGCGCCAAGGTTGTAGATTTCATCCGGCTGGACCTGCTGGATGATGCGAATTAGGTTGGTGGAATCCGTGAGATCGCCATAGTGAAGAACAAGCCGGGCATCGACTTCGTGAGGATCCTGGTAGAGATGGTCGATGCGATCGGTGTTAAAGCTGCTGGCGCGCCGCTTTATGCCATGAACTACATACCCCTTTGCCAGCAGCAACTCGGCGAGGTAAGAGCCATCTTGGCCCGTGATCCCAGTGATCAATGCGGTCTTGCTCATGAACCAATTCGGGGAGGTGGAGAGGGAAGGGATGGAAACCCGTCGTGCGGGCGAGGGCGGTGGGCGGGGTTGGCGTCAACCCATGGAGAGGGTGGCTTCAGCCCATGAGGAGGGTGGCTTCACTGCGGCCGTAGCGATCCTCGAAGCGGACGATATCGTCTTCCCCAAGGTAGGGGCCGCTTTGGACTTCGATCAGCTCAACGGGGATCTTTCCGGGGTTGGAGAGGCGATGCCGGGAACCGAGAGGAATGTATGTGCTCTGGTTTTCGCCCACCAGCTCCGTTTGACCATCCTTCTCCACAACGGCGGTGCCCTTCACCACAACCCAGTGCTCGGCTCGGTGATGATGCATCTGCAGTGAGAGGCAGGCGCCCGGCTTCACCTGAATCTTCTTAACCTGCCAACGGTCGCCGTCGACGATGCCGTCGTAGTAGCCCCAGGGGCGGTAGATGCGGCGATGGGCACGGCTTTCGGAGGCCCCTTCGCTCTCCAGACGGTTGACGATCCCTTTGATGTCCTGGGCTCGGTCGCGGTGGGCGACGAGCACAACATCATCGGTTTCGACAATGACAAGATCTTCGATGCCCAAACCCACCACCAGCCGATGCTCGCTGCGCAGATAGCAGTTTTGGGCGTCCTGGCTGATCACCCTCCCCCGCAGCACATTGCCGTGGCTGTCTTTGTCGGAGGTTTCCCACAGGGCGCTCCAACTGCCCACATCGCTCCAGCCGGCCGCGAGGGGAAGCACGGAGCCGCGATCGGTTCGCTCCATCACCGCCACGTCGATCGCCACGTTCGGGCAGCTGGCAAAAGCCTCGCGCTCTAGGCGCAGGAAGTCGAGGTCGGTGCTGTCTTGCTCCAGGGCACGGCGACTGAAGCTCACCACCTCCGGGCAGAGCCGCTCCATCTCGGCCAGGATCGAGGAGGAGCGGAACAGAAACATGCCACTGTTCCACGTGAAGCGCCCGGAGGCGAGGAACTGCTCGGCGGTGGCACGATCGGGTTTTTCCACAAAACGGGCGATCGGAACGGGAGCGAGGGGTGCCGCAGCCCCCTCCCCTTCCCCGTGGGATCCATCGTGACCGGAAGGGATGACCAGCGGTTCGACCGCTTCGATGTAGCCGTAGCCGGTCTCCGGGGCGGTGGGGACGATGCCAAAGCTCACCAGACGGCCGGCTTCGGCAGCGGGGATCCCCGCCTCGATCGCCGTGCGGAAACGACCGGGTTCGCGGATGACATGGTCTGCCGCCAGCACCAGCAGCAGGGGATCTTCGCCGAGGGCGGTGGCCTTCAGGGCGGCCACGGCCACCGCCGGTGCGGTGTTGCGTCCCATCGGCTCCAGAAGAATGGCCGCCGGTTCGACATCGATCTGACGCATCTGCTCGGCGATGATGAAGCGGTGCTCCTCATTGCCGATCAGCAGGGGCGGGGCCAGACCCTCGAGACCCCGGAGCCGCAGCATCGTTTGCTGGAGAAGGCTCTCCTCTGCCTTGCCGGCGAGGGGCCAGTACTGCTTGGGGTAGCTGGCGCGAGAGAGGGGCCAGAGGCGGGTGCCCGTGCCGCCGCAAAGAATGACCGGGACCAGAGGACAAGGGGCCATGGGTTCAAAAAGGGGCGCACCACCAGCCCCGGGGTCTGGGGGCAAGAGCGGCCTGTCTCGGCTCGAATCAGTTAATCACGCTTTGCCCCCGGCGGTCCCGCCCGCCCGGGACTTCCGCTCTACTTGGTCTCCATCCAGTTGGCCCCCACCCCCGTCTCCACCACCAGGGGCACGCGGAGCCGCAGGGCCCCCTCCATCGTGGTGCGGGTCAGCTCCCGCACCGTCTCCACGGCCTCCGGTGCGCTTTCCAGCACCAGCTCGTCGTGCACCTGGAGCAGCAACCGCGCCGGCAGCCCCCGCTCGCGCAGCTGACGGGCCAGCTGCACCATCGCCACCTTGATGATGTCCGCGCTGGAGCCCTGAATCGGTGCATTGGCCGCCGCCCGGAGTTGCTGTCCCTCCATGCCGGCCCTGCGGGCTGCCTCCAGGTCGATCTCCAGGGGCTCGCGCCCCCGCAGCCGCCCCAACCCACCGGGGTCGAAATGGAACACCCGCCGCCGGCCCAGGATCGTCTCCACGTAGCCGCGGCAGAGGGCAAGGCGCTCCTGCAGCTCCAGGAAGGTGAAGACGCGGGGATAGCGCTGCCGGTAGCGGCTGAGGAACTCCTTCGCCTGGGCCTGCCCCACCCCGGTCTCGCGGGCGAAGCGCTGGGGTCCCATGCCGTAGATCACGCCGAAGTTGATCGTTTTGCCCAGCCGCCGCTCCTCCGCGCTCACCTCCTCGCGCTCCAGCAGGAGCCGGGCGGTTAGGGCATGAACGTCCTGCCCTTGGTTGAAGGCCTCGACCAAAAGGGGTTCACCGCAGAGATGGGTGAGGATCCGCAGTTCGATCTGGGAGTAGTCGGCGCTGATCAGCAGCCAGCCCTCCTGGGGCAGGAAGGCCTTGCGGATGCGGCGGCTGAACTCGGTGCGGATGGGGATGTTCTGCAGGTTGGGGTTGCTGCTCGACAGGCGACCCGTGGCCGTCACCGCCTGGTTGAAGTCGGTATGCACCCGTCCGGTCTCCGGCTCCACCAGGGCGGGCAGGGCGTCGACGTAGGTGCTGCGGAGCTTGTTCAAGGTGCGGTGCTCCAGCACCAGCGGCACCACGGGATGGTCGTCCTGCAGCTTTTCAAGCACCGCCGCATCGGTGCTCCAGCCGGTTTTGGTGCGACGCGACTTGCGGCGATCGAGGCCGAGGGTGTCGAAGAGCAGTTCTCCGAGCTGCTTGGAGGAGCCGAGATTGAAGGCCACCCCGGCGGCAGCGCGGGCCTCCGCCTCCAGCCGCTCCAGGGTTCCGCCGAGCTCCTGGCCGAGTTCTTGCAGGTAGGGCACATCGATGCGGATACCGGTGGCCTCCATCTGGGCCAGCACCGGCTCGAGGGGGAGCTCCACCTGCTCCAGCAGCTTCGGCAGGGCCTCGCCCCGCTCCGCCAACCGCTGGCGCAGCAGAGCCGTGAGCCGCCAGGTGAGATGCACATCCATCCCGCAGTAGAGGGCCGCCTGCCCCACCGGCACCGCAGCAAAGTTCGCCCCTTTGGGCACCAGCTCCGTGTAGCTGGTGGGCGTGAAGCCGAATTCCCGCTGGGCCATGGCCTCCAGGCTGTGGCGCTCCCCCGGGTCGCAGAGGTAGTCGGCCAGGAGCGTGTCCATCACCACACCGCCCAGGCTCAGGCCGTGGCGCATCAGGATCAGGCGGTCGTATTTGGCGTTCTGCAGGGTCTTGGGATGGACCTCGCTGGCGAGCCAGGGGGCGAGGGCCGCCAGCACCGCCTCCACGGGCAGCTGGCGGGATGCCGCCGCCGGCTCGCCCAGCAGGTCGTCGACCGGCTGAGGGTGATGACCCACGGGCACGTAGACCGGATCGGCGGGATCCCCCCCGCGACAGAGTCCGATCCCCACCAGTTCGGCCTGGAAGGGGTTGAGGGAGGTGGTTTCGGTGTCGAGGGCCACCGGCTGCAGGGGGTCGGTGGCGGCCAGCAGCTGCTCCACCAGGGCCTCGAGGGCATCGGGCTCCACGATCAGGCGGGGCCGCAGCGCCGGGAGGCTGGGCTTCTCGGCCGAGGGGACGGGAGCATCGCCTCCCTCCTCCCTCGCGGCGGCGGCGGCGGCCGGGGGGGGCGACTCCGCAGGGGGGCGGGGGGGATGGGCGGAGAACTGGCGGGCGAAGCTCTCCACCTGGCGCACCAAGCTGAGCAGTTCCAGCTCCCGCAAACGCTCCTCCAGCTGCTGCGGGCGCACTTCCCCGAGTTCCAAACGGGGCGTCGTGGGCAGGGGAATGTCGGTGCGGATCCGGGCCAGCATGCGCGAGCGGATGGCGTTGTCCCGATCCCGCTCCAGCTTGGTGCGCAGCGCTGGCTTCACCACATCGAGGGAGGCATAGACGCCGTCCAGATCGCCGTGGGCCTGGAGCAGGCCGATGGCGGTCTTCGGACCGACCCCCTTCACCCCGGGGATGTTGTCGGAGCTGTCGCCGGTGAGGGCCTTGAGGTCGACGACATCCTCGGGCGGCACCCCCAGGCGGGCGATCACCTGCTCGCGCCGCACCTCGCTGGGTCCGCTGCTGCGGGCCTGGGGACCGCCCCCCAGGTAGAGCACGGCGATGTCGCGCTGGTCGTCCACCAGCTGGAACAGGTCCCGATCGCCGGAGAGGATGCGCACCCGCCAACCCTGTTCCACCGCCTGGTTGGCGAGGGTGCCGAGCACGTCGTCGGCCTCAAAGCCGGGGGCGGTGCAGAGGGGCAGGTCGAGGGCGTCCCGGAGGATCTGCTGAAGGTTGTCCAGATCGGCGAAGAACTGCGCGGGGGCCTCCTCCCGATGCGCTTTGTAGCTCTCGTCCGCCTCGTGGCGAAAGGTGGGCTCGGCGGTGTCGAAGGCGATGACCACCCCTTGGGGGGCCAGGCCGCGGCAGTTCTCGAGCAGGGCCTTCAGAAATCCATAGGTCACGCTGGTGGGGACCCCCGCTTTGGTGCTCAGGCCGCCGTCGCCTCCCTTGGCAAAGGCGTAGAAGCTGCGAAAGGCCAGCGAATGGCCATCCACCAGCAGCAGCAGGGGCCGGGGTACTGCCGCCCCTGCTCCGGCTGGCACGGCCGCCTGCTGCGGGGGCTGTTCGGCCATCGCGTCCAACTCCGGTTCCGTGCTCCGCTTCCCCATCGCCCCGTGCGCTGCCTCCCGCGGCCCGGCTGATCGCCACAGCCTGCCAGAGTTGCGGTACGCCCCGTCCCATGGGCGCCGCCATCCTGGAGAGCGCTTCCCCTCCCGCCGCCGTCATGGCCCGTGCCCCCCGTCGCTACGCCATCCACCTGAGCCTCAGCGGGGGCCATAAGGAGGTGGTCCATTTTCGTACCCTGGAGTCGTTCCAGCAGTGGTATCAGGGTGTGCTGCACGGCGGCGCCAGCCCCGAGGCCTTTGTGAATGTGCCGATCAGCGAACTGGAGGGGGAATATCTGCTGATCCGGGCCCATGCCCTCGTCGGCATCCGGGTCGAGCCCGTCTACGGCATTTCCGACTGAGCCCGGGCGGACTGAGCCCGGGCGGACGGCAAGCGGGAGCGGTCCTCCCCGAGGGCGTGCAGCAGCCGCCAGCTGCTGATCAAATCGGGCCCCTGCAGGCTGCCGAGCAGGGCTGCCCGCAGGCTCTTCATCAGCACCCCTTTTTTCACCCCGGCGCGAGCCGCCGCCGCCGCCAGCAGCTCCTGGGCGGCCTCGGGCCCCAGGGCGCCGGCCGGCGGCAGGGCGAGGCTGAGCTCGTGCAGCACCGCCTGGGCCCCCTCCTGCTCCAGCTGGGCGCGGGCCCCGGCGTCGGGCGTGGGCGGAGCGAAAAAGGGTTCCGCTTCCCGGACGCCATCGCGCAGGAGGGTGAGGGAGGGGCCTATGAGTGCGCAGAGATCCTCCTGCCAGGCCGGATCCGCCGTGGCCCCCT
>JBIPMZ010000102.1:0-7498 GCA_044376165.1 Cyanobium sp. | reverse complement strand
AGGTGCGGGCCCTGGAGGCCGCGGGCGTTCCCCTGCCCCTGGCGGATCTGGCGGCGAGCTTCGAGCAGGCGGTGGCGGAGGTGCTGGTGGAGCGGTGCTGCCGCTGTGCCCTCGACGAGGGTCTGGGCACCTTGGTGCTGGTGGGCGGGGTGGCGGCGAACACCCGGCTGCGGGCGCTGCTGGCCCAGCGAGCCGCGGCGGCGGGACTGGTCTGGCGCCTGGCACCCCTGGCCTGGTGCACCGACAACGCGGCGATGATCGCGCGAGCGGCCTTGCAGCGACTGGAGGGTGGCGGCTCCAGCCCGATCGAGCTGGGGGTTGCGGCCCGCTTTCCCCTGGAGGAGGCGGGGCGCCTCTACGAATCGGGGGCTTGCTTCTGATGCCCCTAAAGTGAACCGTGCCCCGGCACGCTGTCATTTTCGGTTTGCCGTCCCATGGCCCCGGCTGCCCCCCACGACGCCGATCCGAGCCTCCCGGGGGAGGGGAGAGCCACGGTATCGGGCGAATCTCTCGATGGGCCGGTCCCCGTCTCCCCTCAGGAGCTGAATGCCTGGCGGCGCGGCTTCACCCCCCAGGCGGAGATTTGGAATGGACGCCTCGCGATGCTGGGCCTGTCGGTGGGTTTGGGGGTGCTGCTGATCGCCCGCCTGGTCTCCACCCATTCCTGAGGCCGCTCACCCCCGCGATCCGGTGGGTGGCGGGATTCAGGTGCGGCCCCGCAGGGTCTGGGCCAGCTCGGCGGGCTTGATCGTGTGAAGCATGGCTTCTTCGTCGGTGATCTGCCCCGATTCCACCAGCTTCACCAGGGCTTGGTTGCTGGTTTGCATGCCGTCGAAGCCACTGCGGGCCATGATGGCTTCAATCTCGTCTAGCTGACCGCGCTCGATGTAGTCGCGGCAGGCATCGGTGTTGATGAAGAGTTCGCAAAAGGCGCGGCGTCGGCCATCGCTGGTCTTGACCAGGCCCTGGGAGACCACCGCCAGCAGGCACTCGGCAATGGCGCGGCGCACCTGTTCCTGCTGCTCCGGCGCATACATGCCCAGCACGCGCTCGACCGTGCGCACGGCGGAGTTGGTGTGGAGGGTGCCCATCACCAGCTGGCCGGTCTGGGAGGCCTCCATGGCGATGGAGAGGGTCTCCTGATCTCGGATTTCGCCGATCAGGATCACGTCCGGATCTTCGCGCAGGGCGGCGCGCAGGGCGGTTTTGAACACTTTGGTGTGGTGCCGCACCTCCCGTTGCCGGATCAGGGACTCGCGACTCTCATGCACGAATTCGATTGGATCTTCAATGGTGAGAATATGGCGCTTCATTGTGCGATTGATGTAGTCGATGATCGCCGCCAATGTGGTGCTCTTGCCGGATCCGGTCGGACCGGTCACCAGAACCAAACCCTTCGGTCGTTGTGCGATCTCCTTGAGCACTTCGGGCAGGCTGAGATCCTCGATCGCGGCGATCTTCTGGGGAATGAGTCGCAGCACCATCGCGGGACCGCGCAGGGACTCCAGCAGGTTGATGCGAACGCGCACAAAGCCGAAGGCATGGCTGCCGTCGTATTCCTTGTCGCGCAGAAAGCCGTCGATCTCTGCGGGACTGAGCATCTCCCGCAGCCAGTCGCGGAAGGTGCTGCCGTCGGTCACCGGCCAGCCGGTGCGCACGATGTCGCCCCGCTCGCGGTAGCGGGGCTCCTCCCCCACCCCAAGATGGAGGTCGGAAAAATTGCGCTCGTACGCGAAACGCACGATGCCCTCCAGCGTGGAGGGCATCGTGCGCCCATTCCCCTCCAGGCGCGACGGGGGAGGGAGCAGTGAGGGATCCGAGCGGAGGGGATCCGCGGGCGGCGGCGGCGGCGGGGCCGGCGGGAAGGGGGAGGGGGCCATCGCAAAGGGCAACTCAGCCATGCCACCCACACAAGTTCTGCAGATCTCGATCTTTACATCGATCGCGCTGTTGCTGCGGCAGGCGTCAGGGCTCGCAATGTTTTTTCCTCCGCCCCGGGCTCGCGTGTGGGCGTCGATGGGCCGGGGAGAGGCGCAGAAGGATCCCTAGGATCCAGGCGTCCGCCCCTCCTTCTTGACGGATTCTTCCCCGCCGCCGCCCGGCCTGGCCGCCGCGCCGTCCAGCGCCGCCGGCTCCCCCGGCCCGGGCCTGACCTCCCGGGGGGAGAGGCCGCGGATCACCCTGGTGCTCGGCACCCGCCCGGAGGCGATCAAGCTGGCGCCGGTGATCCGCGCCTTTGCGCAGCATCCGGAGTTTCTCACCCGCGTGGTGCTCACCGGCCAGCATCGGGAGATGGTCAGCCAGGTGATGCAGCTGTTCGGCCTGGCGGCCGACCTCGACCTGGCCCTGATGGCTCCGAATCAGACCCTCACCCACGTCACCTGCGCCACCCTGCAGGGGCTGCGGGAGGAGTTCGGCCAGCACCGGCCCGATCTGGTGCTGGTGCAAGGGGACACCACCACCGCCTTCGCCAGCGCCCTGGCGGCCTTCTACGAGCAGATCCCGGTGGGGCACGTGGAGGCCGGGCTGCGCACCGACAACCTGTTCGACCCCTTCCCTGAGGAGGCGAACCGCCGCCTGATCTCCCAGCTGGCGCTGCTCCACTTCGCCCCCACGGAGCGCTCCGCCGCCAACCTGCGGGCCTCCGGCGTGGTGGGGGAGATCCTCACCACCGGCAACACGGTGATCGACGCCCTGCTGCTGATGGCGGAAACGGCGCCGGAGCTGGCGATCGAGGGCCTCGACTGGCAGCACCAGCGGGTGCTGCTGGCCACGGTGCACCGCCGCGAGAACTGGGGGCAGCCCCTGCAGGACATCGGCCAGGGCTTTTTGCAGGTGCTCGAGCGCTTTCCCGACACCGCCCTGCTGCTGCCGCTGCACCGCAACCCCACGGTGCGGGAGCCCCTGCAGGCCCTGCTCGGCGATCACCCGCGCGCCTTCCTCACCGAACCCCTCGATTACAACCAGCTGGTGGCGGCGCTGCGCGGCTGCACCCTGCTGCTCACCGATTCCGGCGGCCTGCAGGAGGAGGCGCCGGCCCTGGGCAAGCCGGTGCTGGTGCTGCGCCGCACCACGGAGCGCCCCGAGGCGGTGGATGCGGGCACCGCCCGGCTGATCGGCACCCACAGCGAAGCGATCGTCGCGGAGACGGCCAACCTGCTGGAGCATGAGGGGGCCTACGAAGCGATGGCCCGCGCCCACAACCCCTTCGGCGACGGCTACGCCAGCGAGCGGATCGTGGTGGCGGCGCGCCGATTTCTGGCTTCTCGCCCGGGCTGAGCGGCCGTGCGGGGGGGATCAGCGGCGCTTTTTCGCCCAGGGGGGCAGGTCGATGAACACGCGGGTGCCGCTCTCCAGGCCCGAAAGCACCTGGGTGTCGCGGCCGCTGCTGGCGCCGAGCTCCACCGGCTGGAAGCGGGGCTGGCGATTTTTGTCCACCAGCAGCACGCCGGGTTTGCCCTCCTCGGTGACGATCGCCACCGTGGGCACCACGGTTTGGGGGGCCAGCCGGCCGGTCTGGAAGTCGACGTCGGCGGTCATGCCGATGCGCAGCTCCGGCGGAGGGGTGACCAGGGCCAGCTTCACCTCAAAGGAGGTGACGTTGTTCACCTTCACCGCCCGAGGGGCGATCTGGCGAACCGTGGCGGCAAAGCGGCGATCGGGGAAGGCATCCACCCGCACGCTGGCGGGCATGCCCTGGCGCAGGCGGCCCAGGTCGCTTTCGGGCACCTTGGCCACCACCTCCAGGCCGCGGGCCAGCTCCACGATTGAGGAGCTGGTGGCCCCCGCCGTCGCCGAGGCGGCGGTGGTGGGGGTGACGAAAGCCCCCGGATCGGCGAACCGCTGGCTGATCACCCCGGCGAAGGGAGCCCGCACGATCAGATCCCCCTGCTCCACCCCCCGCTGCTGCACCCGCTCACGGGCGGCCGCCAGGGCCGCCTTGTCCACCGCGTAGGTGGCGCGCACGGCGCTGTACTCGTCGGCGCTGATGGCGCCGTTGTCGAAGAGGCGGCGGCGGCGCTCCCATTCCTCGCGGCTGCGGGTGAGCCGCGCCTCGGCGGCGAGCAGATCGGCCCGCAGCTCCCCGAGGCGATCGGACAGATCCCCTGGATCCATCCGGGCCAGCGGCTGGCCGCGGCGCACCGCATCGCCCTCCTGCACGAAGATTTGGAGTACCTGCCCCTGGCGCCGGGGGCTCACGTTGACCCGTTCCATCGCATCCAGCTCGCCGCTGGCGGTGACCAGCCCCGGCAGGCTGGCGTTGCGGGCCACGACGGTGTAGGGACTGAGGTTGGCCTGGGCGGCGGTGTGGTTTCGCCACTGCCAGACGCCCGCGCCCACCAGGAGGCCCGTGATCACGACGCTGCCCGCCAGGAGCGGCAGACGCCGGGGGCCGCGGGGGCGCGGCGCCGGTACGCCGGGCGGGGGGGGCACGCCGGGCGTGCCGCTGAAGGCTTCCACCGGATCACGCGCCAGGAGGGGATGGGCGGTGGTGGGGGCCGTGGGGGGAGCCGGTGGGACCGGGCGAAGGGGACGCGGTGCTGAAATGGTCTGTTACATCTCTGCGGCAAGTCTCGCGCCTCGCGGCCGTCGTTGACGGGTTTGGGGTGGGGGATTGGGGGCTGGCGCACCCAAGGAAGCGGCCCAAGCAAGCGGGAGTCACGGGGATGGGCCCTCAGGAGATGAGCCCGTAGATTTCGACCCATGCTCAAAGCTGGAATCGTCGGCCTGCCCAACGTGGGCAAGTCCACTCTCTTCAACGCCCTGGTGGCCAACGCCCAGGCCCAGGCCGCCAATTTCCCCTTCTGCACGATCGAGCCCAACAGCGGCGTGGTCGCGGTTCCGGATGACCGTCTGGGCCAGCTCGCCGCGCTCTCCTCCTCCCGGGAGATCATCCCCACCCGGGTGGAGTTCGTGGACATCGCCGGCCTGGTGAAGGGGGCCAGCCAGGGGGAGGGACTGGGCAACAAGTTCCTCGCCAACATCCGCGAGGTGGACGCGATCGTGCATGTGGTGCGCTGCTTCGAGGACGACGACGTGATCCACGTCTCGGGCTCGGTGGACCCGCTGCGCGACGCCGAGGTGATCAACCTGGAGCTGGCCCTGGCGGATCTGGCCCAGGTGGAGAAGCGGCGGGAGCGGCTGAAGAAGCAGCTGCGCACCAGCAAGGAGGCCCAGCTGGAAGACGCCGCCCTGGAGCGCATCCAGGCGGCCCTGGAGCAGGGCGACCCCGCCCGCGGCGTGGCGCTCAGCGAGGAGGAAGCCCCGCTGATCAGGCCCCTGGGGCTGCTCACCGCCAAGCCGGTGATCTACGCCACCAATGTGTCCGAGGACGACCTGGCCAGCGGCAACGCCCACGTGGATCAGGTGCGGGAGCTGGCGAAGCGGGAGGGGGCTGCCACGGTGATTATTTCGGCGCAGGTGGAGGCCGAGCTGATCGAGTTGCCGGAAGCGGAGCGCGCCGAGTTCCTCGAGGGCCTGGGCGTGAGCGAGGGGGGGCTGCGCAGCCTGATCCGCGCCACCTATGCACTGCTGGGTCTGCGCACCTACTTCACCACCGGCGAGAAGGAAACCCGGGCCTGGACCATCCGTGCGGGCATGACCGCCCCCCAGGCCGCGGGCGTGATCCACACCGACTTCGAGCGCGGCTTCATCCGGGCCCAGACGATCGGCTGGCAGCAGCTGCTCGAAGCCGGCTCCCTGCCGGAGGCACGCAACCGCGGCTGGCTGCGCAGCGAGGGCAAGGACTACGTGGTGGCCGAAGGCGACGTGATGGAGTTTCTGTTCAACGTGTAAGCCACAAGCTGCCGAGCCGCCTGCGCAGGCGGACGCTCGTCGTCATCCTGAATTGATCAGTTTTTACAATGGCAATTCATTCGATACAACCAATGGGACGGGAACTCTGCTTGGGTCATACGCTTCTTCTGCAACTTTTAGTAGTCCCTTGTAGCCGGGTTATGTTTCTATTGTAACCTCCTTTGGGCTGGCAACGCTTCCCTTCCCGATAAATCTCAATGTAGCGGATATTTTTGTTACCCAGAAAGTCACTTCCTTCACTGGAGCTAGCACTCGATTTGGTACGGCCATCACCACGGGCACGGCAACCCCAAGCGTAGGCGCAAATTTTTCTGCCGGTTATTTTCGCCAGAATTCTTCTGGAACCGGGATTGTCGGAGCCTCGAATAACAATAACATTTCCTACAGTATTTCTGTGGCTGCGCAGCCTCCTGGACCTGCCGTTCCTGTGCCCTTGCCTTTGCTTGGCGTCGCAGCGGCTTTTCGTTGGTCTCGTAAATATAAGTGCGCCATTCGTCGTTCGAATCTGTCGTCCGTCTAGAAAACGTGAAACACGCGATGTTGTTGGGATGTTTCAATTCGGCTGTCTCTTTGAGGTGACTCCACCTACGCGCCAGTCCATGGCTGGATCCCTCCCGCACCCTGTCCCCTCCGGGGTCCGGCGGGTTCTCTCCGCACACCGGTTTCGTCGATGCGGTGGAGATGGGACTGGAGATGGCGGTGGCGGGTCGCCTTCGCCCCTGGATCCGACCCGCCGGCCCTGACCCCCGTGGCCCCCCCGGACTTCATCGAGTTGCCGCCGGAAAGGGGCGGCGCGGACACCGAGATCTGGCATCTGCCTCCGGCCACGGGTTCCCCCGGCGACACGGATTTCCTCGGTGATCGGTGAGAATGCTTGCAGCGACCACAGTGCTGATGAGCTCCGATCCCCAGCCTTCCGCCGCTGCGGCCACCGCTGCGGGGGAACCCAGTCCCGGCAGCCCCCCTCACGATTTCGACGTGCAGAAGGAGATCCACCAGCGGATCCGCAACGACCCCGACTACGACGACTGGGAGTACGGCACCGAACCGCTGCCCCACGAGGCCTGGGTCCCCCGGCAGCCCCAGGCGCCACCCGCCGCTTGAACCGCGGCGGCGGAGCCCCGCCGGCCGCGGGCTCACCCCCCCGGCGGCCCCGGCGGTGCGCCGCGGCGGCCCCCGATTTGGCCCAGCAGCGGCAGGGTGAGCAGGCACGCCAGGGCCATCAGCAGCCACAGCCCCAGGCCGTGGCCCTGGGCATCCAGCAACCAGCCCGCCAGCAGGGGGGCGCTGAAGGCGCTCACGGCGAAGCACTGGGAGAAGAGCGCCAGCGCCAGCCCCTGGTGCTGCGGCGGGGTGAGCTCCACCACCGCCTCGGTGGCCGTGGGGAGGAAGGCCGCGGCCCCCAGGGCCAGCGGCGCCTGGGCCGCCAGCACCAGCAGGATGCCGCGATCGCTCAGCGCCGAGAGGCCGAGCAGCAGGGTGCCGCCGAGGAAGCACAGCAGGCTGAGGCCCAACCCGATCCAGACCGGCCGGCGGGCCATCGCCTGGCCCACCGGCCATTGGAGCAGCATCAGCAGCCCCAGCTGCAGACCCATCAGCAGCGCCCCGAGCGACTGGGGCAGCGGGGGGCGCCGCAGGCCCCCCCGCACCAGATCCAGGGGCAGGGCGCTCTGCATCAGGG
>JBIPMZ010000101.1:0-7569 GCA_044376165.1 Cyanobium sp. | reverse complement strand
CCCTCCTTCAGTCAGCTGTTGCGGGAGATCGAGGCGGGCAAGGTCGGCTCCCTCGAGCTGGCTCCGCGCCAGCGCGTGGTCACAGCCACCTATCGGGATGCCCGCACCGTGCAGGTGCCGGTGCTCCCCGACAACCAGCTGCTGCTGCGCACCGCCGAGGCCGCCCGCGTGCCGCTCACCGTTCGCGACGAACGCCAGGACGACGCGACGGCGGCGCTCGTGAGCAATGGGCTGCTCGTGCTCCTGCTCGTGCTGGGCCTCAGCCTGCTGGTGCGGCGCTCCGCCCAGGTGGCCAGCAAAACCCTGGGCTTTGGTCGCAGCCAGGCGCGCATGCAGCCCGAGGGCGCCCCGACGGTTCGGTTCGAGGATGTGGCCGGCATCGGGGAGGCGAAGGAGGAGCTGCAGGAGGTGGTCACCTTCCTCAAGACGCCGGAGCGCTTCACCACGATTGGCGCCAAGATTCCCAAAGGCGTGTTGCTGGTGGGCCCCCCCGGCACGGGCAAAACCCTCCTCGCCCGGGCCATCGCCGGCGAGGCGGGCGTGCCCTTCTTCTCCATGGCCGCCTCGGAGTTCGTGGAGCTGTTCGTGGGCGTGGGCGCCAGCCGGGTACGCGACCTGTTCCGCAAGGCCAAGGCCAAGGCCCCTTGCATCATCTTCATCGACGAGATCGACGCCGTCGGCCGCCAGCGGGGGGCCGGCATCGGCGGCGGCAACGACGAGCGGGAGCAGACGCTCAACCAGCTGCTCACCGAGATGGATGGCTTCGAAGAAAACTCCGGTGTCATCCTCTTGGCCGCCACCAACCGACCGGATGTGCTCGATGCCGCCCTGATGCGTCCGGGCCGCTTCGATCGCCGCATTTTGGTCGATCTGCCCGATCGCCGCGGCCGGGAGCAGATCCTGGCGGTGCATGCCCGCAGTCGGCCCCTCGATGAATCCGTTTCGCTCGCCGACTGGGCGGCCCGCACGCCGGGCTTCTCGGGAGCCGACCTCGCCAATCTCCTCAACGAAGCCGCCATCCTCACGGCCCGGCGCACGCAGGCCACGATCGACGACCAGGCCATCGGCGATGCCCTGGAGCGCATCACCATGGGGCTGACCGCCGCACCCCTTCAGGATTCCGCCAAGAAGCGGCTGATCGCTTACCACGAGGTGGGCCATGCTCTGCTCACCACCCTGCTGCCCCACGCCGATCGGCTCGACAAGGTGACCCTTCTGCCCAGGGCGGGGGGAGTGGGGGGATTCGCCCGCACCCTGCCCGAGGAGGACATCCTCGACTCCGGCCTGATCAGCCGGGCCTACCTGCTCGACCGCCTGGTGGTGGTGCTGGGGGGGCGGGCCGCCGAGATGGTGGTGTTCGGCCCCAGTGAGGTAACCCAGGGAGCCTCCGGCGACCTCGAGCAGGTGAGCCGCATCTGTCGGGAGATGGTCACCCGCTACGGCTTCTCCAGCCTCGGCCCCCTCGCCCTGGAGGGGGAGGGGGCCGAGGTGTTTTTGGGTCGGGACTGGATCCGCTCCGAACCCCACTACTCGCGCCGCACCGGCAACCTCATCGACCAGCAGGTGCGCGAGCTGGCGGTTCGCGCCCTGGAGAAGGCGATCGCCCTGCTGCAGCCCCGGCGTGAGCTGCTGGATGCCTTGGTGGAACGCTTGATCGAAGAGGAGACGATCGATGGGGAGCGGTTCCGCAAGCAGGTGGACGCTTGGGAATCGCCTTGTCAGTCCTCAGTCGTCGCGGCGGGTTAGGCCGCCGGAGAAGCGGATGTCCAGGCTGCGCAGGTAAGTGTGCAGGCCGGCATCTTGAATTGGAAGAAGCCGCGCCGTCCGCCCACTCTCATTGACATGGGCATGCCAGGTGCCCGGCGGGGTCACGAACACGCCGCCCGCCTCCCAGTCGATGCGGCGCGGCTGGAGGATCGATCCGTCCGCCGCCAGCTCGGTGCCCACCAGGGTGTAGCAACCGGGATCGCAGTCGAGAATCAAATCCAGGGCCACCGACTGGTGGCGGTGAGGCGCTTGGGTGGCCCCCGGCGGCACCAGGCCGAGCATGGCCCAGAGGGTGTGGGAGACGGTGCGGGTGTGGGGGCAGTCGGCGCTGGCGAGCAACAGGCTGAGCCGGTTGCCGCGGGCAGCGGCGGGGTCGGCCTGCAGGCCTTCGAGCTCCCGCTCCAGGCGGGCAGCGGGGTAGTGGCAGGGGCGAAAGCGGGCGGCACTCGGGCTCACCCCGAGGTAGGTGAGCAGCGGCCCGTCGTGGACCCAGTAGAGGACGCTCTCCTCCACGGCCTCCAGGCAGGGGGCTGGCCCCCAGGGCAGGACAAACAGATCGCCTGCGGCCCAGGGGAGATCCAGCGCCTCAGGGCTGCCAGCTGCGCCGCCAGGGCGCCGCAGACACCCCTGGCCGCGCAGTACATAGAACAAAGAGCTGGTGGCTGCCGCACCCACCGCCAGGGACTCACCGGGAAGGATCCGCAGGAAATGGGCGGCGAGAGCCGGGCTGGTGGCCGGCCCCGGGGTCTTCAGCTCCGCGCTGAGGTCGAGGGGGAGCACCGCGCTGGGGCCGCTGGCATGGAGGGCAGGGCTCCATTGCCGCAGGGGGATGGGGTCGCTCAGGCCGGGCCGCACCGGGTTGGCGGCTTGCCGGTAATCGAAGATCTCCCCTGGCGACTCCCAGGCCCGGGATCCAGCCTCCGCCTCCCGGGGAGGGGCGGCGCTGGGGGCAGCAGGCGGTCCGGCCGGCGGGGACTGGGAACCCATGGTCTCGGCGTCCGGGAACCGGACGGGGCACGGAAGGGTTGAAACTGTATGGCCCTTCTGCCAAAAACGGAGGAATAGGGCCCCGCGGCACAGGCGGGATCCGGGGTGGGCCCACCGGAGGTTCAGCCGCCCGCGACCGCTGGCACGATGCTCACCTCGTCACCATCCTGGAGGGGAGTGGCCTGGTGATCGAGGAAGCGGATGTCCTCGCTGTTCACGTAGACGTTGAGGAAGCGGCGCAGATTGCCCTTGTCATCGCACAGCCGATCCAAGATGCCCGGGTAGCGCGCCTCGAGGGCCTTGAGCAGCTCACTCACGCTGCTGGCCTCGAGCGCGGCCGTGGCCTCATCGTTGGTGAACTTCTGCAGGGGGGTGGGGATCAGAACCTGAACGGCCATGGCGAAGGGGAAGAGGAGAAGCGAAGGGGAAAAGGAGGACGGGGGGAGGAGATCAGGAAGGACCAGGCTCCGCACAAGCCCGCTCCCAAGCGGAGCGGAAGCTGTCGAGCCGGGCATCGATCAGGTAGGGCTCCCCGATGGCGCTGGCGATCGCTTCGGTGGTCTTGAGGCCGTTGCCGGTGATGTAGGCCACGGTGCTCTCCCGAGGATCGATGCGCCCCTGCTCCACCAGCTTGCGCAGCACCGCAATCGTGGTGCCACCGGCCGTCTCGGTGAAGACCCCCTCGGTCTCGGCCAGCAGCTTGATGCCCTCCACAATCTCCCCATCGCTGACGGCGGCGATGGTGCCGCCGGTGCTGTTGGCGATGTCGATGGCGTAGGGGCCATCGGCGGGGTTGCCGATCGCGATCGATTTGGCGATGGTGTTGGGTTTGACCGGCGTGATGAAGTCGCGCCCTTCGGCGAAGGCCTGGGCGATGGGGGAGCACCCCTCGGCCTGGGCACCGCTGAAGCGGACGGGCTTTTCGTCCACGAGGCCAACCTTGATGAATTCGTCGAAGCCCTTGCGGATCTTGGTGAAGAGAGAGCCGGAGGCCAGGGGAGCGACGATGTGGTCGGGCAGGCGCCAACCCAGCTGCTCGATCACCTCGTAGCCCAGGGTTTTGGAGCCCTCCGAGTAGTAGGGGCGGAGGTTGATGTTCACGAACCCCCAGCCATAGGTGTTGGCCACCTCGGAGCAGAGCCGATTCACCTGGTCGTAGTTGCCCCGCACCGCCATCAAGGTGGGGTTGTACACGAGGGTGCCGAGCACCTTGCCGAGCTCCAGGTCGCTGGGGATGAAGACGCAGCAATCGAGGCCGGCGTGGGCGGCGATCGCCGCTGTGGAATTGGCCAGGTTGCCGGTGGAGGCGCAGCTGACCGTGCGGAATCCGAGTTCGCGGGCCCGGGTGAGGGCGACGGATACCACCCGATCCTTGAACGAGAGGGTCGGCATGTTGACCCCGTCATTTTTGATCCAGAGTTCGCGGAGGCCCAGGCGTCGGGCCAGGTTGTTGGCCTTCAGCAGGGGGGTGAATCCGGTGCCCACATCGATGGGATCCCCCTCGATGGGCAGGAATTCACGGTAACGCCAGATGGAGACGGGGCCGGCCTCGATGGTGGCGCGGCTGACGCGGGAGCGGATGGCCTCGTAGTCGTAGACCACCTCCAGGGGGCCGAAGCAGACGTCTTCGCAGACATGGCGGGCCCCGGCTTCATAGGGATGGCCGCATTCCTTGCAGCGCAGCCCGGTGAAGGTGGATCGGGAGAGGGTGGCGGTCACGGCCATGCCCGGAGTTGTACCCGGAGGTTACCAGCGGCGAACCGCGGGTCGCTTTTATTCCGATTCCAAAAGTCGGAATTTGACTTCCCTGTCGCGCTGGACGGACTGCCTACGCTCCTCGGGTGACCCGCCCCCTCCTGGTTTTGCTGCGCTCCTGGCGGCTGCTGGTTCCCGCCGCTGCCCTGGGGCTGCTCGCCTGGCTGCTGGCGCGGGTCTGGATCGAGTGGCACTGGTTTGCCCAGTTCGAGCAAACCGGCGTGCTCGGGCGCCGCTGGGCGCTCCAGCTGCTGGGGGCGGGGGTGGGTCTTGGGGTCGGCTGGGGGGTGGAAGCGTGGCTCACCCACCTCTGGCGCCTGCCCCGGGACGGGGAACGGCGCATGCCCCTGCCTCCCGGCTCCTACGCCGGCTGCCTCCTGCTCCTGGCCCTCGGCCAGATCCTGCCCGGCCTGGTGCTGCTGCGAATCGCGCGGCGCCTGGTGACCGACCCCTTCGCCCCAAACCCGCTCCTGGCGGTTCTGGGGCCCACCACCGCGCCGCTGGTCCCCCTGCTGGGGCTGAGCCTGCTGGCCTGCGCCGCCCTGCTCTGGCGACCGATGGCGGCGGCGCGACTGCTGGCAGCCCTGGCGGCCACCGCGGCGGCGGTCTGCCTGGCCCGGGGGTGGGGTCTGTGGAGCCTCGCCCTGGTGGCGCCGGAGGCGGGGGTGCGGGAGCCGATGCTCGGGGCCGACGTGAGCTTCGGCCTGGTGCGCTTTCCAGCCCTGGTGCTCGCCCTGGCGCTGCTGGCCGCCGTGCTGCTGAGCGCCCTGGCCGCCGGCCTCTGGGGGCTGCTGGCCCGGGCGCCCCAGCTCAGCGATGGCCGTTTCTCCGGATTCTCTTCTCCGCAGCTGCGGGCGCTTCGCCCGCCCCTCGGGCTGCTGGCCTTCACGGCGGCGGCGGCCTTCTGGCTGGGACGGCACCAGCTGCTGCTGAGCACCCAGGGCAGCGTGCCCGGCGCCGGCTGGCTGGACATCCATCTCTCCTTGCCCCTGCGCACCCTCGCCGCTCTGTTCGCGCTGCTCCTCGCCCTGGCGGTGACCTTGAAGCTCCCCCGCCCGGGGCTGCGCGCTCCCGCCGTTTGGATCAGCGGCGGGGTGCTGCTGCTCGTGCCCCTACTGGAGGCCCTGCTGTTGCCGGTGCTGCAGTTGATCGTGGTGAAGCCGCGCGAGCTGGAGCGGGAATCGCCCTACCTGGCCCGCTCGATCCTGGCCACCCGCGAGGCCTTCCAGCTGAACCGGATGATCAGCCGCAACGTCAACCCCCGCTCGCGGCTCACCCGTGCGGATGTGGAGGCCAGTCGCGCCACCCTGCGCAACATCCGCCTGTGGGACAGCCTGCCGCTTCTGGCCACCAACAAGCAGCTCCAGAAGCTGCGGGTCTACTACCGCTTCTCCGAACCCGCCGTCGACCGCTACAACCTGGGCCAGCCCCGCGCTGACGGCCGTCAGCTGGTGATGATCACAGCCCGGGAGATGGATGCCTCCGCCCTGCCCCCGGCGGCGCGCACCTGGCTGAATCGGCATCTGGTGTTCACCCACGGCATGGGCTTCACCGTCTCCCCCGTGAACACCAGCGGCCCGGACGGGCTGCCCGAGTACTTCATCAGCGACCTGGGCAATCCACCCCGCATCAGCGGCAGCAGCCAGCTGGCCATCTCGCGGGAGCAGGTGAAGGGGGCCATCCCGATCGGTCGACCCAGCCTCTACTTCGGGGCCCTGCCGAGCTCCTATGCCATCGCCCCGACCCGGGTGCAGGAGTTCGACTTTCCCCAGGGGGAGCAGAACCTCTACACCCACTTCAGCGGCAGCGAGGGGGTGCCGTTGGGTCGGCCCTGGCAGCGCCTGGCCGCCGCGCTGTACCTGGGGGAGCCGAAACTGATCAGCCGCGGCGCCCTCACCCCCCAGAGCCTGCTGCTGCTGCGCCGGGAGGTGCGCCAGCGCCTGCGCACCCTGGCCCCCTTCGTTCGCTTCACGGCGGAGCCCTACCTGGTGTCGGTGCGGGTGGGAGCGGGGAGCCCGTTTCCCGCCAACCAACACCAGTACTGGATTGTCGATGGCTTCACGGTCAGCCACAGCTATCCCTACAGCGCACCGGTTCCAGGCCATCCCGAGATCCGCTACCTGCGCAATTCCGTCAAGGCGGTGGTGGATGCCTACAACGGCAGCGTGCGGCTGTATGTGAGCGAGCCGCGCGACCCGATCATCGCCGGCTGGTGGCGGCTCTTTCCCGACCTGTTCGAACCTCTGAGGGCGATGCCGCCGGCCCTGCGCGCCCACCTGCGCTATCCGATCCGCCAGTTTGAACTGCAGACCGCCCAGCTGCTCCGCTATCACGTCACCGATCCGCGGGTGTTCTACAGCGGTGATGACGTCTGGCAGGTGCCCAAGGAGGTCTACGGCCAGCGTCAGGTGCCGGTGCGGCCGTACCACATCAGTGCCCAGCTGAGCCCGCAGCTGCCTCCGGAATTCCTGCTGTTGCAACCGATCACCCCCCTGGCCCGCCCCAACCTGGTGGCCTGGCTGGCGGCCCGCAGCGACGACCCCCACTACGGCCAGCTGGTGCTGTTGCGCTTCCCCAGCCAGACGACGATCTTTGGCCCCGAGCAGATCAGCGCCTTGATCAACCAGGATCCCGCCATCAGCCAGCAGTTCGGCCTCTGGAACCGCTCCGGCTCGGAGGTGATCGAGGGAAACCTGCTGGTGGTGCCGGTGGGGGAGGCGCTCCTCTACGTGGAGCCGATCTACCTGCGGGCGCGACAGGGGGGCCTTCCCACCCTGACGCGGGTGGTGGTCAGCGACGGCACCCGCATCGTGATGGAGCGGAGTTTGGAGAAGGGGATCGAGGCGCTGCTGGCCCCGAGCCGCGGCCTGCGGGCGGCCCCCTCCCCCTGAACCCCCTGCGAATCCATAAAAAAAGGGGGAGCCTGCCCCCCTTTTCCTTCCTTCACAAGGCGCCGCCAGCCGCCTCAGACGGCAACGGCGGTTTTGGGGTCCAGCTCACCCTTGGCGTAGAGGGCGGCGTAGTAGTTGATGTCGCGCTGCTTGATCTTGCTGGCATTGC
>JBIPMZ010000401.1:0-2966 GCA_044376165.1 Cyanobium sp. | reverse complement strand
AGTGGCAGTGTGGCGCAATCCACGACGGATGCGCAGCAGGCTGTGGTTGCGCAAGCGGATGCGACCACCGATCACATGAAAGCCCACAAAACTGGCGCCCATTGCCGTGCGGTGCAGGTGGGTCTTGCTGGGATGGAGCCGCAGGCGCAGATCTGCCAGTTCAGAGCGCAGGAGCACAAGGGCCTGGCGCAGGGGCTCGGGCCGATCGGCGAACAGAGCTAGATCATCCACCTAGCGCAGGCACGCACGGATCCCCGGAAAAGTCCGCAGTTTGTGATCGATGGTGTTGAGGTGGAGATTGGCGAGGACCTGGCTGGTGAGGGTACCGATCGGCAGGCCCCGGGGCCGCCCCAATGGTGTGAGCAGAGTGTCGCCGGGGAAGGCATCGATGGCCGGGCCAGCGCTGGCTCCATTGGCCAGGATCACGGCCAGCAACCAGCGGGTGTGCGGGCAGACGATCGATCGCTCCAGCTGGGCCGTCAGGAGCCGGTGATCAATGGAGGGAAAGTAGAGTCGGATATCAGCCTGGAGCACCCAGGGGTGTTCGCGGCAGGCTCGATGAAACCGGCGCAGCGCACGGTGGCTGCCGTAACCCTTGCGATTGGCATAGCTGGTGGGGATGAAATGGCGCTCCAGCGGCGGGGCGATCACGGCAATCACGGCATGGTGCACCACCCGATCGCGGAACGGTGCGGCACTCACCAGGCGGGTCTTGGGTTCACGAATGGTGAAGTGGCGGTAGGGGCCAGGTGCGTAGGTGCAGCATTGCAGCTCGTGCTGGAGTTGAAAGAGTTCAGCCTCCAGATTGGCGCCAAAGGCGAGCACATCGGCTCGGTAGCGCTTGCCCTTGCTGGCCTTGCGGAAGGCCGCAAGCAGTGTGGGAAAGGCCGTGATGCGGGAGTAGAGATCAGGCAAGGGATCAGGGCTGGCGGCGTTGCTGGCTGATCCAGCCGCCCAGCTGACGTCCCACTTCTTCCACCAGGCGGGCAACATGCTCGTAGCGCCGCTCATCGATCAGCTGGAAGCTGTACAGCAGGCGGATCTGCAGGCGCAGCAGATCGAGGCGGGCATTGAGCGGTTCGAGATGTTCCAGCTTGGCGGTGGCATAGCGGGCCGCCACCAGGCCCTCCAGCAGGTCGTAGAGCCCTGCCACCAGCCGATCACCCAGGGCAAAACGGTGATCCCGGGGCAGGCGATTGAGCAGAGGTACGAACCACTGGATCAGATCCATGGTGGCCTGAATGATCGGCAGGTCGCCGCGGCTCGCAGTCGTCATCGAGGGGGGGGATGGGGAGATCAGATAGAGGCCTGTGGTGCAACAAAATTCGAGGCGCCTGCGGCGCCAACCGCAACAGCCCAACAGCCAGGGCAAAACCAACAGCCCAAGGGCAAAGGGCAAAAGGGCTCAAGGACCAAGAAGGGAGCCTGGGGGAGAGGGACAGCACGGACGCAGACCGAAGTTGGTGCCGCCGCCGTCCGGGTTGCTGCTGTTCCGGAAGGCCGCGCGGCAGTTACGCGGGTTGCTGAACCAGGAACCGCCGCGCAGCAGCTTCCAGCCACGCTGTCCGCTCTCACGGCGCACCAAATCACGATCCTCCTCTCGCCAGGGTTCGCCATTGGCTGAATGGCCTTCCCCCAGAGGGTTGGGATGCCAGGCGTCTTCACACCACTCATAGAGCTGCCCGTGCATCTCCGCCAGGCCCCAGCGATTCACCAGCCCGCTGCTGCCGTTCACCCAGGGCTGCTTGGGCTTGCTGCTGGCTTTGCGACCCCGGCCAAAGGGGTAGGCCGTGGCGTCGTACCGGGCCCAGCTTCCATCGAGGGTGTCGCCGAAATGAAACGGGGTGGCCGCCCCTGCCCTGCACGCGCTCTCCCACTGGTTCTCGCTCGGCAGCGCCAGCTCGGGCACTTCTCCGCTGCCGCCCAGTTCGACCCACTGGCCCTGGAGCCAGCGGTTCAGACGCCCCAGCCATTCCCTGCTCTGCTGCCAGCTCACGCTGTCCACCGCCAGCCCTCCAGGTTGAGAGTGGAGTTCCCACAAGCTCTCGGGTTTGGCTGCTCCAGGGGCGCTATCCAGCGACAGCTCGATCGCATCCACCGCCTCCACCACCGCTCGCCACTGCCGCTGGTTGATCGGATGGCGCACGAGCGCAAACGCCTCCAGCCGCACCGGCCGCAGCGCCTCCACATCCACCCCATCCCGGCAGCCATCGCGGTTGGCGGCGAACCAATCCATCACCGCCTGGCGGTCGTGCTCCGTAGATGGTGAACCCAGCTGGGCTGGCCCCGCCGGCACCACCACCAATTCCAATAGCTCACCCCCTGGCAACGGCAGTGACCACACCGCCTTCTCAACCATCTCCGTGCGGATCCGCAGGCCGCTTCCCTCCTCCAGGGCCGTGAGCGTGAGCATCGGCACCACCCGGCCTGCTCCGCTGCCCAGCAACGGCAAATCGGCCGAGGCCGCCAGCTGCAACCCCCGTGATGCGCCCTGCAGCAGGGGCAGGCGGGCATCGTGTTCGGCCCAGCCTGCGGCATCCTCCACCACCAGGTTGAGAGGCTCACTCCGCAGCCAACCCTCCAGCTCATCGGCAATCCGCTGCCGCCGACTCTTCTCACCGCAGCGCTTCGCCAGCAGCCCCAGGCTCTCCGCTGCCCGCCGCCTCAGCGCCACTGGCGCCTTCGTGTCGGCCAGGCCATCCCGCAGCGGCTGCTCGGCACCGATCAGCGCCAGCACCAGGGCCGCGTCCTGGCGGTCGGCCAGGGGGCATGACCCATCGCCCAGCAGCTGCTGCAGCGGTTCACGCCCCTCCTTGCGCACCGCGCGCTCTTCGCTGCCGCCAGCCGCCGCCAGCGCCGCCAATTGCTCCAGGGCCTGGCGCCGCACGCGCTCCGGGGCTTCGGGGGTGAGGTCGGCCCCGAGCCGCTTCACGCGCAGCGCTTGCAGACGCTCCACCTTGCTCTCG
>JBIPMZ010000100.1:0-7612 GCA_044376165.1 Cyanobium sp. | reverse complement strand
CATCGGATTATCGGCGATGCCGGCGACGCCGCGGCCGGCCAGGGGGGCGCCCGCGGAGGCGGGGAAGCGCAACAGGGTCAGCTGAGCCGCCACCGCCAGATCGGCCAGGCTCAGCCGGTCCCCCTCCAGATAGGCGCCGGTCTCGACCAGGGCGCTGATCTGCTCCAGGTTGCGGCCCAGCTGCCGGCTCTCCCAGCGGGCCAGCACCTCCCCCACGGCGTCGCTGACCGGGGTGAGCACCGTGCTGGGCAGGGCGGACACCAGCTGGCGCAAGGGGCCCGGCGTGCTGTCGGGCAGAAGGGCAGCGCGCAACACCGGATCGGCGGCCGCGGCCTGCAGCAGGGCCCGCCGGCAGCCCGCCGCCAGGGCGGTGTCCGCCCAATCCTCCAGCAGCAGCACCCGAGCCCGGGAGCGGGCCTCCCTCGGCAGCAGGGCTGGCTCGGGGTGGCGCTCCTCCAGGTAGAGGGCGATGGCGGTGGAGTCGGCGATCACCTCACCGCCGTCGATCAAAACGGGCACCTGACGCTGGCCGGAGAGGCGAAACAGCTCCAGCTGGCCGAGCCCGGGGGTCACCTCCACCAAAGAATGGGCCAGACCCTTCACGGAAAGGAGCAGGCGCACCTTCTCGCAGAAGGCGGAATGTCTGAACTGATGCAGTTCCACTGCGCTTCGGCGGCGGGGCGTGGGCAGGGCGGGAGCCGCCCGCGGCAGAGTAGCCCGCAGTTCCGCAGCGATGCCGCCGGCCGGCGGCGCCCAGGCCGATGAAGGACTTTCTGGTGAATGTCACGCGCTACCCGCGCTACCTGATCGCCTTCAGCCTCGGGGTGCTCAACTCCGTGGTGGAACCCCTGGCCCGGCGGCGCAGCAACCCTGTCACCGCCGTAGCCCTGGTGGGGGCACTGATCAGCGGCCTGCTCAGCCTCGGCCTCGTCTTGCGTGCGATGGTGAGTTGAGCACCGTCGGGATCAGCATGGCCCAGGGCCGGAGGGTGGAGCGGGTCGGCGCCCTGATCCGCCGCGAAGTGAGTGAGCTGCTGAGGAGCGGCATCAAGGACGACCGCATCCACAGCGGCCTGGTCAGCGTCACCCACGTGGAGATGGCCGGCGATCTCCAGCACTGCCGCATCTTTGTGAGCGTGCTGGGCAGCGAGGAGGGGAAAGCTCGCGTGTTGGAAGGCCTGAAGGCGGCCGCGCCCTTCGTGAAGGGGGAGCTGGGGCGGCGCCTGCGGATGCGGCGCACCCCCGAGGTGGCGTTCCAGCTCGACCGCGGCCTTGAGCGGGGCAGCACCGTTCTGGAATTGCTGGGGCGACTGGAGGAGGAGCGGCAAGAGCGGGGGGAGATCCCGATCGGCCTCGGCGACGGCGCCCACCCCGACTGAGCCGGAGGCGATGAGGTCCCCGGCGGCGAGCTCCAGCGACGCGATCGCCCTGCGCAGGCGCCTGGCCGCCCTGCTCGTAGTGCGCGCCAGCGGTCACCTGGCCGACGGCCAGCGCCGCCATCCCCGCTGGGAGCTTCCCAACGCCGAGCTGCAGCGCCTGCTGGCGGGCGGCGTCGGCGGCGTGATCCTTCTGGGGGGCAGCGCCGCCGAGCTGCGCCTGCGCACCCGGCAGCTGCTTGCCTGGGCCAACGGTCCGCTGCTGCTCTGCGCCGACGTGGAGGAGGGGGTGGGCCAGCGCTTCGAGGGGGCCAGCTGGCTGCCCCCGCCCCTGGCCATCGGCCGCCTGCGGCGCCGGGATCCGGGGGGCGCCCTGGCCCTGGCCGAGCGCTACGGGCGCTGCACCGGGCGGGAGGCTCGGCGGCTCGGGCTCAACTGGGTGCTGGGTCCGGTCTGCGATGTCAACAACAATCCGGCCAATCCGGTGATCAATGTGCGCGCCTGGGGGGAGGATCCAGACAGCGTCGCCGATCTGGCCGAAGCCTTCTGCCGGGCCGCCCAGGCCGAGGGGGTGCTCTGCTGTGCCAAGCACTTTCCGGGCCATGGGGATACCGAATGCGACTCCCACCTGGAGCTGCCCGTGCTGCCCCACGGGCGGGAGCGACTCGCGGCGATCGAGCTACCGCCCTTCCGCCGGGCCATCGACGCCGGGGTCGCCTCGGTGATGACCGCCCACCTCCTGCTGCCGGCCCTGGATCCCCACCGGCCGGCCACCCTCTCCGCTGCGGTGCTGGACGGCCTGCTGCGGCGGGAGTTGGGATTCGAGGGGCTGATCGTCACGGATGCGCTGGTGATGGAGGCCATTGCGGGGCGCTGGGGGGCGGGGGAGGCGGCGGTGTTGGCCCTGGCGGCGGGAGCCGACCTGGTGTTGATGCCCGCCGACGCTGAGGAGGCCCTGGACGCGATCGTGGCGGCGGTGACGGACGGCCGCCTCAGCGAGAAGCGGCTGGAGGCCAGCCTGCAGCGCCGCCGCCGGGCCCTGGCCCGCACCCGTCCCGAACCGATGGCGGCGGATCCGGCCACGCCCCTGGCGGCGCTGAGCAACGGGCCTGAGCCGGAGGACCTCGCGCTGGCCCGCGCCCTGCTCGCACGAAGCCTGGAGCTGCAGGGGCCGCCCTGGCCGCCCACGGAACGGCGGGGGCTGAACCTGATCCGGGTGGACTCCAGCTTGGGCTGTCGATTTCTGAGCCCGCTGGCGCCGGCCCTGGAGCTGCCGGCGGCGGCCGGCCTGACGACGCGACTGCTCGATGGCCGCGGGCCCTCCCCCTGGCGCGAGGATCCGGAGTACCCCCTGGCCCTGGAGCGCCTGGGGGAGGGGCCGGTGCTGCTGCAGTTGTTTGTGCGCGGCAACCCCTTCCGGGCCCATGCCGGCAGCGGCGAACCCTGGCCCCGGGTGCTGCGGCAGTTGCTGGAGGCCGATCGGCTGGGCGGCCTGGCGGTGCTGGGCAGCCCCTACCTTTGGGAGGAGCTGCGCGCCCTGCTGCCACCCCGGATCCCGGCCGCCTACAGCCCGGGCCAGATGCCGGAGGCGCAGCGGTTGCTGCTCACCCGCCTGGGCCTGGGCGCTGCCGCCAGCACAAACGACGGTTTCACCGACTGAGGGTCCGATGCTCAGCCTTTCGATGATCGTGCGCGACGAGGCCGCTCGGCTGGAGGCCTGCCTGGCCTCGGTGGCGGACTTCGTCGACGAGATGGTGGTGGTGGACACCGGATCGCGGGACGACACCGTGGCGATCGCCCGGCGCCTGGGGGCGACCGTGCTCGAGCTGGCCTGGCCCGGCGACTTCGCCCCGGCCCGCAACCAGGCCCTGGAGAAGGTGCGGGGGGACTGGGTGCTGGTGCTGGACGCCGACGAGCGCCTGCGGCCCGAGGCACGGGAGCCGCTGCGGCGGCTGATGGCCGAGCCCGCAGCGCTGGTGATCACCCTGCTGCGGCGGGAGCTGGGGGCAGCCCAGGCCCCCTACTCGGCCGTCAGTCGGCTGTTCCGCCGCCATCCGGCCCTGCGTTGGAGCCGCCCGTACCACTCGATGATCGACGACAGCGTGCTGGACCTGCAGGCGCGGGAACCCCACTGGCGGGTTCTGCACTGCCCGGAACCGGCCCTGTTGCACGATGGCTACCGGGCCGAGCCCTTGGCGGACGGCCGGAAGGCCGCCCGGCTGCGGGCCGCCATGGAGGCCGATCTGGAGGAGCGTCCCGGCGATGCCTACGCCCTGGCCAAGCTGGCAGGTCTGGAGCTGCGGGAGGGACGCCGCGGGCGGGCGGTGGCCCTGCTGCGGCAGGGGCTGGCGGCCTGCCCCGGCAGCGCCCACGCCGAGCGGTTCGAGCTGCTCCTCGGCCTGGCCATGGCCCTGAGCGGCACCGATCCGGATCAGGCGGCCGCTCTCTACGGCCAGGCGCTGGCGCTTCCCCTCGACCCGCGGCTGACCGCAGCGGCCCGGCTCAACCTGGCGCTGTTGCGCCAGGGACAGGGTCGGCTGGCGGAGGCGGCCGAGCTGGCGGCAGAGGTCACGGCGGCGGCGCCGGAGCTGACCAACGCCTGGATCGCCCTGGGGGTGATCGAGCGCCAACGGGGCCGGCCCACGGCGGCCATCGCCGCGTACCGCAGGGCGCTGGAGAGGGATCCCCACCAGGCGGAGGCGCACCAAAACCTCGCCGTGGCCCAGCTGATGGCCGGAGACATCGTCGGCGCTCGCCAAAGCTTCCGCACCGCCATCGCCCGGCTGCAGCTCCAGGGAAGGGCCGCGGAGGCCGCCGAGCTGGCCCGCCGGGCGGGGCAGCTGGTGGTTCTGGATGGGGAAGACCCCCGATGACGGAAGCCCTGGCTCCGATCCCGCCCCTCGCCGGCCACACGGTCGCGGTCACCCGCGCCGAGCAGCAGCTCGGTGCAGCCCGCCGACTGTTCGAGGCAGCGGGGGCCACGGTGGTGGACCTGCCGGCCCTGGTGATCGGCCCCCCGCAGGATTGGGGCCCCCTCGACGACGCCCTGGCGGAGCTGGAGGAGTTCCACTGGATCCTCTTCTCCAGTGCCAACGGTGTGGAGGCGGTGCAACAACGGCTGGGACGCCGAGGCAGCAGCCTGGCCCACCGGCCAACGGGCGTGAAGATCGCCGCCGTCGGCCGCAAAACCGCAACGGTGCTGGAGCAGCTTGGCGTCGCCGCAGACTTCGTGCCCCCGGACTTCATCGCCGAGAGCCTGGTGGAGCACTTCCCGGTGTCGGGCTGGGGGCAGCGACTGCTGCTGCCGCGGGTGCAAAGCGGCGGTCGCACCCTGCTGGCGGAGGCCTTCGCCGATGCCGGTGCACGGGTGGTGGAGGTGGCTGCCTACGAAACCTGCTGCCCCGCAGCGATGCCGAGCGCCACCGTGCGGGCCCTCGATCAGGGGCGGGTGGAGGCGATCACCTTCAGCAGCGGCAAGACCGTGAGCCACACCGCCCGGTTGCTGGAGGCGGCGTTCGGCGCCGCCTGGCGGGAGCGGCTGGCCGGGGTGCGGGTCGTTTCAATCGGGCCCGCCACGAGCGAGCGATGCCGAGCAGAGCTGGGCCGGGTGGACGCCGAAGCCGACCCCCACGACCTGGAGGGGCTTGTGGAGGCCTGCGGACGGGCGCTCAGAGCTGCGCGCTGACCTTCCGGCCGTCTTTGTGGAGGGTGAGCACACCGCGCTGGACATCGATCGCGGCGACGCTCCAGCCGGGGGGAAGCAGATCGGTGGTGCGGCCGCCGCGGTCCCCGGGGCGCAGGCTGCCGCTGAGGTCGCGATAGGTCACGACAGCCTCGCTGGTGCCACCGCTTTGGATCACGCCGCTGAGGCTGAAGTCGCCGGGGAGCTGGAGGGGGGGCAGGGACAAACGATCGCCACGGTCCGCCATCCCGGCCCCGGCGGTTCGGCGCGGGGAGGACAGGGAGGGAATCAGGCGGCCGAAGGGATCACGCCGCCCCAGATCCACGGACTGGAGCACCTGCTGGGGCGAGCCCAGGGGGCGCAGGCCGTCGGGAGAAGCCGCCGAGGGGGCGGCCGCCGGAGCCGGGGGCGTTGCCGCCGGAGCCGCGGGCGCCGAAGCGGGGGCCGCGGGCGCGGGGGGGGAAGGCAAGGGGGTCTGGGAGGTGGGCGGCGGCGGGCTGGTGGCGCAGCCGGCCAGGAGCAGAGGCAGGAGCAGCACCGGGCGACAACGGGCACGGTTGGCGCTGGCCCTAGCCCTTCTCCACCAGGTCTCGGAAGCGATCAAGGTTGGCCTGAAGCTCCTTGGTGACGATCCCCCCCATGATGGAGGGTTCCATCAAGGGGGCAAGTACGCCGGGCAGTTCGTAGCTCACGGTGAGCTTGACGGCGGTGCGGTGCCCTCCCAACGGATAGAAGCGGACCGCCCCCTTGGTGGGGAGACCGCCGACGGATTCCCAGTGGAGTTGCTGGGATTCCACCCGTTTCGTGATGCGCGCTTTCCAGTGGAAGCGAAAGCCCTGGGCCGCGAGGGTCCAATCGGTGAGATCGGGGTCGTCGGTGCTGACCACGGACTCGATCCAGCGCATCCACCGGGGCATGGCCTCCAGATCGCTCCAGATCTCCCAAACCCGAGCGACGGGGGCGTCGATCTCCGTGGTCACACTGTGCTCGAGCCACCGTCCCATCGGTTCGTCTCCTAGGCCACCGCCCTGTTTTGGGCCAAGGCGGCCGGCCGGCCGAGGATGGCGGCGGCCGCCAGCCGACCGCTCATCGTCGCCCCCTCCATCGAATCGATGTAATCCTGGCGGGTGTAGCTGCCGGCCAGGAAGAAGTTGGCCACCGGCGTGCGTTGCTCAGGCCGAAACGGCTCCATTCCCGGAGCCTCCCGATACAGGGACTGGGCCAGCTTCACCACATGGCTCCAAACCAGTCGCCGCTCCGCAGCGGAGGGAAAGAGCTCGCGCACCTGCCGGTCGACGTGGGCCACGATCTCGTCCGTCTTTTTCGGGATCCAGGGATCCCCGGGGGTGAGCACGCATTGGAGCAACGAACCCAGACCCTCGCGCCGGTAATCCTCCGGGCTGGTGAGAGCCAGATCGGCGAAGCAGCTGAAATCGGCGTCGGCGGTGTACAGGAGGTTGTCGAGGCCTGCGGGACGGGCGGTGTCGCCGCGGGCGGAGGCGGCTTCCTCGCCCAGCTCGGTGATCCAGCCGTCGTAGCGCAGCTGCACGGTGGCCACCGGCACCGCCTCCAGGCGATGGATCGCGTCGATCATCGGGAAGCGTCGCCAGTCTTCAGGGAGGAGACGCTGAATGCCCGGCACATCGCAGGCCGCCAGGTAGACATCGGCTTCAACCCGCCGCTCTCCCTCCGGGGTGCCGACGGTCAGACCACTCACCACCGGCCCGCCCTGGCGCTCTTCCGTGCGGAGCTCGGTGACCCGGTGGCGCAGGTGCAGCTGGCCACCCCGGGCCTCGATGTACGCCAGGATCGGACCGGTGAGCCAGCGATGGGGCGACCCCTTCAGCAGGTTGAGCTTGGAGGCCTCCGTGCGGGTGGCGAACATCAAAAAAATCGTGAGCATGCAGCGGGCCGAGATCTGCTCGCAGTCGAGGAAACCCAGCGCGTAGGCGATCGGGTTCCACATCCGCTCGATGCTGTGTTCGCTACCGCCATGGCCCACAAACCAGTCGCGGAAGCTGACCCGATCGAGGGCCCGGATCACCTGCATCGCCCCCTCGTAGTCGATCAGCCCCCGCACGATCGGGCTGGTGCCGAGGGCGAGGGCGTTGCGGAGTTTGTCGAGCCAGTCGAGCTGAGGGGTGGTGAAAAAGGCCTTCAGGCCGTTGAAGGGGGCTCCGAGCGGAAAGCGAAAGTCGAGCGACCGCAAATCACCGCCGCGGTTGACGAACAGGTGGGTGTGCTCCTTGGGCAGCAGATTATCCAGCGCGCCCACCTTGGCCATCAGGGCGAAGAGGTTGGCGTAGTTGTAGAAAAAAACATGCAGCCCCATTTCGATGTGGTTGCCGTCCTCATCGACCCAGCTGCCCACCTTGCCGCCCGGGAAGGGGCGGGCCTCATACAGATCCACCCTGTGGCCGGCATCCACCAGATCGACGGCGGCGGACAGCGCCGCCAAACCCGACCCCACGATGGCGACCCGCACCAGCTTCTCCAGTAACGCTTCAACTCTATGGAGCCACGGGGGCGGCGCGGGGGACGTGAAGAGGGCGGGA
>JBIPMZ010000410.1:0-24706 GCA_044376165.1 Cyanobium sp. | reverse complement strand
CGCCATGCAGGACGTGGCGATTGACGGCCTGGCCTGCAACACTTTGCGCGATGACGAGCGCGGCCTGGCCAATGGATTGATGTTTGCCGGAGCGTCCTTCGGAGCGGCCATCGGAGGCGCCGGCGTGCTGATGCTCATGCCCTACACGGGCTTTCAGGCCAGCTTTTTCATGGTGGCGGGCGCCATCCTGCTCGTCACCGCGCTCGTGGTCTTGCCGATGAAGGAAGCCGAAGAGGAGGCACGACCCGACCATCGTCGTATCGGCCTGGCGCGCGCAGCGCATGAGATGAAGACTTTCTCGGTCGACGCTTTTCGCGCCTTCCTGGCCACGCGCGGTGCGTTGGCGGGTGTGGCGTTCAACCTGCTGCCGGCCGGCGCCATGGCCATCGGCCTGTCCTTGCGCTCCACACTGGCGGCTGAGTTTGGTCTCGGCGAGAGCGAGTCGGGCCAGCTGGAGCTCTGGTCCAACATCATCTCGGCCATTGGCATGGTGCTGGGTGGATGGTTGTCAGACCGCTATGGGCGCCGTCTGACCTTGTTCATCTATATCGCGCTGATGAGCTTGCCCATCGCATGGCTGGGCTGGCGCCTGCAGCAACTCGGCTATGTGATGCCGCGCCCGCCGGGCAGCGCCGGCGCCATCGACCCCTTGTTGGTCTCGGCGCTCTGGATCGCGTCAATGGCCTACACCTTCTTCATGGGTCTGATGTATGGCACGCGCTCGGCCATCATGATGGATGTGACCACGCCCAAGGTGGCCGGCACGCAGTTCACTGCCTACATGGCCATGGCCAATCTGGCCATCGCCTACAGCGCCACCTGGCTGGGTCTGTCCGCCGAAACCTTGGGCTATCCGCGCACCATGTTCATCGACGCCTGCGTGGGCCTGCTGTCGCTGGCGCTGATCCCTTTGCTGGTGCCCATCCGAAATGCCGAGCCCGCTGACGGTCCGGCCCGGCGTGCGCGCCTGGTGGCCTGTGTACTGGCGCTGGGCTGTGCGGCTTGGCTGCCCTTCACGTATTGGGGGCATCAGCTGGGCAAGGCGCAGGGCATTGCCGGCTTGTTCTTCACGCTGGTCTTCGTGGCCTCGGCGTTGGTGCTGCTGGCAGCTGCCGCCATGTGGGTGCGCGGCGCTTTCACGCGTCTGGCGCCCTGGGGCGCGGTGGCGCTGCTGGCCATCTATGCCCGCCGCTGGGTCGACCCGGCACCCTGGGTGCAGGCCTTGACCTGCTCGGCGGCGTTGGCGGGGGTGTTGCTGCTGGGCTGGCTTGCCCGTCAGCCCTGGTCGGCATTGACGTGGGCCGCGGCGGACGACGATGCGGCACACGGCCCGGCCAGCGCCTGAGCAAGCGTTGGCTCACACTCCCGCCGGTACCGAGGGCAATCCAGCCAGGGCCATGGCCAGCTCTTCCTCGCTGTAGGACTCGTCCTTGAGCTCGCCAGCGAAGTACTTCTGGTAGGCCGTCATGTCGAAATGGGCGTGACCACAGAGGTTGAAGAGGATGGTCTCGCTCTTGCCTTCGCGCTTGCAGCGCATGGCTTCCTCGAGCAGGTACTTGGTGGCAGCGCTCATGCCGGGTAATCCTTTATGGCAATGTTTACGAGGCTGTGTCGTGTGACCCGGCCGGGATGGCGCTGCCCGCATCAAGTGTCACCACGCCGTCGGGTGTCCTCAGGATCCGTGTGAACCCGGGCGCGCGACCGTGCGAGCAGCACGCGACGTGTCGGGTTTACCCAGGGCCTGTCGTCTTGAAGAGGGCGTTTGAATTTCCTATGCTCGGGTCGACTGAACGTCGCCGGCGCACCCTGCGCTCCTACCTCACTCGTTCGGGAGACTTCCATGGCTGAGCCCCGCATCATTCGCGGTCCCTACCCCGAGATCTCCATTCCGGAGCAGACGCTCGTCCCGTTCGTGTTCGAACGGGCCTCGCAGTTCGCCGACCGTCCCGCCATCATCTGCGGGGCCACGGGCCGCAGCTACAGCTACGGTGCGCTCGAGGCGGCGGTCCGTCGCGTGGCGGCCGGGCTGGTGGCGCATGGGGTCAGGCCCGGGGACGTCGTGGGGCTGGTGAGCCCCAACCTCCCGGAGTTCCCGATCGTTTTCTATGCCGCCGTATCGATCGGGGCCATCTGTTCCACCGTGAATCCGATCGCTACGGCCGAGGAGATCGGGGCCCAGTTTGCCGACAGCGGGGCGGTCCTTCTGGTGACCATCCCCGATCTGCTGCCGAAGTGCCAGGCGGCATCGCAGCACGCACGCACCGTGCATGAGATCGTGGTGTTCGGTGCAGCGGAGGGTGCGACTCCCTTCGCGGCTCTGATGACGCATGGTGAGGCGCCACCCGCCCATCAGATCCGCATCGACGATGTGGCCGCACTCCCCTACAGCAGCGGCACCTCGGGGATTCCCAAGGGGGTCATGCTCACGCATCGCAACCTGGTCGCCAATCTCCTGCAGATGGAGCCGATCACGGCGGTGCTCAAGCCGGGGGACCACGTGCTCGGGGTGCTGCCGTTCTTCCACATCTACGGCATGATGGTGGTCATGAGCGGTGCCCTGCGGGAAGGCGCCTGCATCGTGTCACTCCCGCGCTTTGATCTCGAACAGGCGCTCGGGGTACTGCAGCAGTACCGCGTGCACATGGCCTATCTGGTGCCGCCCATCGTGCTGGCGCTGGCCAAGCATCCGGTGGTGGCAAAGTACGATCTCTCGGCGCTCCGCTACGTCTTCAGCGGGGCCGCGCCGCTCGGGCGGGAGTTGGCTGAAGCCTGCCAGCAGCGGCTCGGCGTCCGCGTGCGTCAGGGCTATGGGCTGACCGAGACCAGTCCGGTCACGCACGTGCACCCCATGGGCGACGGCCCCGAGCAGCTCGATTCCATCGGCACCTGCATGGCCAGCACCGAGTGCCGCGTGGTGGATCCGGAAACCGGTGCGGACACGCTGGCAGGCAAGCCGGGCGAGCTGTGGATCCGCGGCCCGCAGGTCATGAAGGGGTACTTCAACAAGCCGGACGCCACGGCGGCCTGCATGACGCCGGATGGCTGGTTCAAGACGGGCGATGTGGCCGTCGTCGACGGCAACAACTGGTTCCGCATCGTGGATCGCGTGAAGGAGCTCATCAAGTACAAGGGGCTGCAGGTGCCGCCCGCCGAACTTGAGGCGGTTCTGCTCGGTCATCCAGCCATTGCGGATGCGGCGGTCATTCCGGTGCCGGACGAGGAAGCGGGCGAAATCCCCAAGGCCTTCGTGGTGATCCGCTCCCCCATCGACGCCGAGGCCGTCATGGCCTACGTGGCGGAGCATGTGGCGCCGTACAAGAAGGTGCGTCGCGTCGAGTTCGTGGCGTCCATCCCCAAGTCCCCGTCCGGGAAGATTCTCCGCCGGCTGCTCGTGGATCAGGAGCGGGCCAAGGCACGCGGCGCATGAACGATCGCGCGCGTCTCGCCGAGGAATCCAGGCGGACTTAAGCCTCACCTCGACACATGCTGTGCGACTGGGGTGACCAAGGTTGGGTCATGGCGGGCTGTGGCGCCACACTACCGCGCGATCTGAGCTTCCAGGCCCCAGGCGCCAACCCGCTGAGCGAGCGCTGAGGCGCCATTGCCCGGCAGCTCGCAGGCAGGCCCGAGAGCGTAGGATGGTTCCACAACACGACAACCCTTCAGGGAAGGCCCTGGCTTGATACACGGCCTGCTGCAACTGCTGCTCTTCCAGGCCCTGGGCGAGGTGATCAGCGCGTTCATCATCCCTTTCATTCCCGGCCCGGTGGTGGGCTTGGTGCTCTTGCTGGCGTTCCTGGGTTGGCGAGGTCGCGTGCCGCCTTCCATGGAACTGGTGGGCGGCGGCATCCTGCAGCACCTGGGGCTGCTGTTCGTGCCGGCCTCTGTCGGCGTGGTGATGTTCTGGCCCTTGTTGAAAGAGAACGCGCTGGCGGTCTCGGCCGCCCTGCTGCTGAGCGTGGTGGCCACCATCTTCGTCACGGCCCTGGTGCTCAAGCGGTTGGCCCCGCCAGCGGCGCAGGACGAGCATGCGCCCTGAGCTGCCGCCCATCCACGAGATCTGGGTCTACCTGGCGGGCTCTCCGCTGTTCGCGCTCGTCCTGACGCTGGGGGCCTACGCCTTGGGCCTGGCGGTCTACGAGCGCACGCAGCGCAACCCGCTGGCCAATCCGGTACTGATCGCCGTGGTGCTGGTGGCGGCTGGGCTGGTGCTGGCCGGCATGCCCTATCAGCGCTACTTCGAAGGCGCGCAGTTCGTGCATTTCCTGCTGGGCACCGCCACCGTGTCACTGGCGATTCCCATCTACAAGGGGTGGGCCTCCGTCAAGGGCCGTCTGGGTGCGCTGACGCTGGCCATGGCTGCCGGGGGGGTCACGTCCATCGTCGTGGCGGTGGGTGTCCTGAAGGCGCTGGGGGCCGACGAGGCCCTGGTGCGCGGGATGTGGGCGAAGTCGGTCACGGCGCCCATTGCCATGGGCATTGCCGAGCGCGTCCAGGCCTCTCCGACGCTCACGGCCATCTTCGCGGTGTCTACTGGCGTGCTCGGTGCGGTGCTTGGGCGTTTCGTGCTGAACGCCGCCGGCGTCACGGCCTGGTGGCAGCGTGGCTTCGCGCTGGGGGTGGCCGCGCACGGCATCGGCACGTCGCGCGCCTTCAGCGTGCACCCGGTGGCCGGCGCCTACGCCAGCCTCGGGATGGGCCTGCACGGTGTCGTCAGCGCGGTGCTCCTGCCGGTGGTGCTGATGCAACTGGGCTGAGATGCCTGAGATGAGGGAGATGAGGGAGACGAGCGAGACAAGGGACCAGTGACTCGATGACGCGCTCGCGTACCACGGGCAGCTGAGCCAGCGGGGTCATCGCCCGCGCGCGGGTGTCGGCCTGCCGCTCCCGCACCGCCCCGTACCGTCGGGGCTGAAGACCAAGCTGCTCGAACACGCCCGCGCGCATCACGTGGAAGGCCGACAGCGCCTCGGGTGCAGCGTGATCCGCCACCTTCTCTTGGGGGGCCCTTTCGGGGCGGCGCGACAGGGCCAGGACTTCATGGCACGAGTGGCTCCCCCACACGGACCACGATCTTTCCGTTGGCTGCGTTGGCGTCCATCCAGGCATGGGCCTGCACGATCTGCTCGAGCGTGAAGACACGGTCGATGACCGGCTCGAAGACGCCGGCCTCCAGTTGATCGAGGATCCAGCGCTCGGCGCGCGCGCGCCGGACCGGGTCCAGCACGATCTCCCACAGCGTGTAGCCGGTGATCGACAGCGCCTTCTTCATGCAGGCGATCAGCGGATAGGTCACCGGTCGCTCGTCCAGGCGGCCGTACAGAAAGATGCGCCCGCGCTGCGCGGCGCATTCGGCCAGGTCGACCACCCCGGCGCCGGCGATGGAGTCGACGATCACATCAGCGCCGCGGCCGCCCGTGAGTTCAAGCACCCGCGCCACCAGCGGCTCCTCGGTCGTGACCACCACGTCGTCGGCGCCGGTGCGCCGCAGCCGCTCGGTCTTGTCGGCGCGCCGGGTGGTGGCGATCACGCGGGCCCCTCGCGTCCTGGCCACCTGGATGCACGCGTGCCCGACGCTGGCGGTGGCGGCGGTCACGAGCACGGTGTGACCGGGGCCGAGCTCCGTGTACTCGACCAGCGGGCCATAGGCCGTGAGGTACTGCTGCCAGATGGCAGTGGCCTGCACCGCGTCCAGCCCGCGCGGCACGGGCGCCAGCGCCGTGGCCGGCACGACGGCGAACTCGCCGTACACGCCGTGCCGGTTCATGTCGAAGCAGGGCACGGTGGTCACCCGCGCGCCCACCTCCACGCCCTGCACGCCCGGTCCCACCGCCGTGACCCGGCCCACCGCCTCCTTGCCCACGCGCGAGGGAAAGGTGGCGTTGATCATCGGGTAGGTGCCTTGGCGCATCTGCGACTCGGAGCGGTTCAAGCCAAAGGCCTCGACCGCCAGCCGAACCTCGCCCGGACCGGGCTCGGCCAGCGGCACGTCCCGGATTTGCAGTACCTCGGGCGGGCCGATGCGGTCGAAGAACACAACGCGGGGCAAGGCGCGGCTCCGGGGTTCAGGGCATCGCGTAGCCGCCGTTGACCGACAGCACCTGCCCGGTGATGTACTCAGCCGCATCGCTGACGAGGAAGGCCACCGCATGGGCCGCGTCCGCCGGCCGCGTGAGCCGCCCGAGTCCCTTGCCGATGGGGTAGGCGCCGAGCATCTTCCGGAGCGTCTCATTGGATTCGGGCGTCGCGTCCTCGCGCAGGAAGTCGGCCATCGGGGCCTCGTGGGCTACCGCGGACAGCGACACTGCGTTGACGTTGATGCGCTGCGGCCCCACCTCCTTGGCCAGCGAGCGCGTCATGCCCGCCTGCGCGGCCTTCGCCGCGCCGTAGACCACATAGCGCGCCTCGCCGATGCGACCGGCGTCGGACATGATGGTCACGATCTTGCCGTTGCGCCGCTGCACCATCCCCTGCAGGCAGGCGTGCGTGACGTTCAGGGTGCCCATCAGGTTCAGGTTGACGATCTTGGCCCAGTGCTCGGGGGGCTGCTCGGCAAAGGGCGGCAGCCCGACTTCGCCGCTGCGCCGCTCGGGAATGATGCCGGCGTTGTTGACCAGGATGTCCACCGTATCCCATCGGGCGCAGGCCTGCTCCACCGCAGCCTGCACGGCCCCCCGGTCGGTCACGTCGAAGGGCAGGCCGAGCGCGGTGCCGCCGGCCGCCGCGATCTCGTCGGCCACCTTCTGTGCCCGCGCGGGCAGGAGGTCGTTGACCGCGATGCGCGCGCCCTCGGCAGCCAGCGTCAGCGCGATGCGGCGGCCCACGCCCTGGCCGGCGCCAGTCACCAGGGCCACGCGGCCCCGCAGGTTCAAGTCCATCGTCTCTCCTTGCGGCGCGCAGGCGCGCTCAGCGTCCCTTGAAGTGCGGCGCGCGCTTCTCGACGAAGGCGCGCATGCCCTCGCGGCGGTCCTCGGTGTCGAAGAGGATGGACGCCGCATACAGCTCGAAATCGAGCGCGGTCTGCAGGTCCGCCTGCAGCCCCTTGTCGACCGCCTGCTTGGCAAAGCGCAGCGCCAGCGGCGGCATGTCCGCGATGGCGCGCGCCAGTCCGCGCACCTCGGCGCCGAGCTGCCCGGCCGGCACGACCCGGTTGACCAGGCCCAACGACCAGGCCTCGGCCGCCGTCAGCCGGGCGGCAGTGAACAACAGCTCCTTGGCCTTGGCCGGCCCGACCAGGCGGGCCAGGCGCTGCGTGCCGCCCCCGGCCGGGATGACGCCCAGCGCCACCTCGGTCAGCCCGATGCGCGCATGCTCCGCCGCCACGCGCAGGTCGGCGCACAGCGCGATCTCGGCGCCGCCACCGAAGGCCACGCCGTTGAGTGCCGCGATCACTGGCAGCGGAAACTGCTCCAGGCGCGTGAACAGCCGGTGCGTGGCTTGCTGACGAAAGAAGAACTCCGCCGGTGTCGGGTCGGTGCCAGCGCGCTCCTTGATGTCGGCGCCAGCGCAGAAGGCCTTGTCGCCCGCTCCGGTGATGACGAGCACCCGCACCGCCGCGTTGGCGGCCAGGGCCGCCAGGGACTCCAGCGCCGCGCCCAGCTCGTCCTTCATGCGCTGGGTGATCGCGTTCATCGCCTCGGGTCGGTGCAGGGTGAGCGTTGCCACCCCGTCGTCGACCGCCAGCCTGAGGGTCTCGTGCTCCATCGTTGCGTTCCTTCGGCCCGGTGAGTTCAGGCGGCCTGGAAGATCATCACCGCGCAGGCGCCGGCTTCGAGCTTGGTGACCCCGCCGCCCACGGTGTGGGTCAGCGCGGTGCGCGCGTTCGGGACCTGGCGGGCGCCGGCTTCTCCCCGCAACTGCCAGAACACTTCGGCCACCTGCGCCACGCCCGTGGCGCCCAGCGGATGGCCCCGTGCCATCAGACCCCCGGACGGCGACACCGCCACGCCGCCCCCGCCAATCGCCGACCGGCCGCTCTCCACATAGGCCCCGGCCTCCCCGGGCGCGCAGAAGCCGAGGTCCTCGTAGTGCATCAGCTCGGCGATGGTGAAGGGGTCGTGCAGCTCGCACAGGTCGATGTCGGCAGGGCCGACCCCGGCGCGCGCAAAGGCCTGGCGCGCGGCGCGGATCGACATCTCGGAGTGGTCGTCGACGATGCCGAAGGGCGTGCGCTCGCCGCTGACGAGCGCGTGCCCCACGAGCTCCACGCGCGGCTGCAGGCCGAGGGAGCGTACTGCGGCCTCGCCGGCCAGCAGGACCGCCGCCGCGCCGTCCGACACCGGGCAGCACGACAGCCGGGTCAGCGGCTCGGCGACGCTCGGGCTGGCGAGCACCTGCTCGAGCGTCACTGTCTCCCGGAAGTGGCACCGCGCGTTCAGGGCCCCGTGGCGGCGGTTCTTGACCGCCACCATCGCCAGCTGTTCGCGGGTCGTGCCGTGGCGCTGCATGTGCAGCTTGGCCTGCATCGCGAACGCGGCCGGCATCACGCGGCCCATGGCGCTCTCCAGGTCGTCGGCGACGATGGGCAGGAACCCGCCGCCGGGTCGCGTGAGCTTCTCGGCGCCGAGCGCCAGCGCCATCTCGGCCTCGCCGCTGCGGATCATCGCCGCCGCGCCGATCACCGCCGTGCTGCCCGAGGCGCAGGCGTTCTCGACGTTCACCATGGGCATGCCCTGCAGGCCGATCCTCATGAGTGTCTTCTGCGCGAAGCAGGGGCCCTGGTAGGCGTGGCCGGCAAAGGCCACCATCGGGCGTTGGCGCAGTACCTGGGGGTCCAGGCCGCTGGAGGCAACAGCCTCCCAGACCGCGCGGCGCCCCAGCTCGTGCACCTCGACCTCAGGCTGCGGCCCGAAGGTGGTCATCCCGGCGCCCACGATGAAGATGCGCTCCACCTAGTCCTCCACCGGCACAAACTTCGGGCCGACCACCTCGGTGCCGTCCTTCTCGTTCTTGATGCGGCCGATCGCGAGCCGCACGCGCATGCCCGCTCGCAGTGCCTTGCCCTGCCAGTCGTGCAGCTGCCCGATGAAGCTGGGCCCGGCGTCCAGCGCGATCGTGCCGAGCGCGTAGGGTGAGTCAAACCCAGGCAGGCCGCGCGCGACCACCGTCCAGGCCACCAGCCGGCCGGTGCCGGCGAACTCATGGCGCTCGAGCGTGCCCTCGCGCATCGTCTGGGGATTCAGGGTCTCGGCCGGGAAGAACACCTGCCCGGTCTCCCGGTCGCGCGAACCGACCAGCGAGGGCGCTGCATCGCAGCGGTCGACGAACAGGTTGGCGCGCACCGGCACGGCCGGCAGCCGCGGCGCGGCGGCCTCTGCATCGCCGGGCCGGGCGCCCGTCACGGCCGGCCTCCGTCGATCTCGTGGATTTGGCCAGTCACGTACTCGCTGGTCATCAGGTACACCGCAGCGTGCGCGATGTCCTGCGGCTCGCCCACCCTGCCCACCAGGGCCTGGGCCGCGTAGCGGGCGTACAGGCCCTCGCGCGCGGCCTCGGACAGCCCGTCGTAGGTCGGCGTGCGCACGAGGCCGGCAGCGATGACGTTGACGCGCTGCGGGGCGATCTCGCGGGACAGTTGGCGCGCGAAGGCCTCCACCGCCCCGTTGGTGGCCCCGATGGCCGTGTGGTCGGGCAGCAGCTTTCGCGCGCCCGCGGCGCCCGAGAAGAACACGATGGAGCCCCGCGGCGCCAGCCGGGCACGCCCCAGCTTCACCGCCATGAAGGGGCCCCAGAACTTGGTCTCCATGAAGGCGCGGGCGGCCTCCAGTGTCATGTCGGCCAGGGGCGCAATAGCCCCCGTCACCACGGAAGACGCGTGCGCGGTCATGACCAGGTGGTCGAAGACCTCGATCGAGCCGAAAAATGCCGTGAGCTGCGCCGGGTCGAGGATGTCGAGCGTGCGGCCCTGACCCTGTGCACCAAGGCTCTGGAGCGCGCGCTGCAGCCGGGAGGGGTCGCGGCCGGCGATGGTGACGCGGGCGCCGGCCGCTGCGGCCGCCTGCGCTGTCGCAAGGCCCATGCCCGAGGTGCCTCCGATCACGACGACGTGCTGCTGGTCGAGTCTTCCTGCCATCTGAGTGTCTCCGGTCCTGAAGGATGTCGTGGGTTCTGGAGGGGGCGTGTCGGTCGCGGGGCCTGCGGGCGGCGGTGCGGTCTTCATCCGAAGCGGATGGCCACGTCCTTGACTTGCAGGTAGTTGGCGAAGGCCGCGAACCCCTGTTCACGCCCGATTCCCGAGCGCTTGACCCCGCCATGGGGCACCTGCACGGGGCTCTGGAACCACTCGTTGACCCACACCATGCCCGCCTCCACATCACGCGCAAAGCGCATTGCGCGGCCCAGGTCGCGGGTGAAGATGCCCGCGGACAGTCCGAACTCCACGTCGTTGGCGATGGCCAGCGCCTGCTCGTCAGTGTCGAACGGGATCACCACCAGCAGCGGTCCGAAGACCTCCTCGCGGGCGATGCGCATGTCGGGCCTCACGCCGTCGAAGACGGTGGGCCGGTAGAACCAGCCGCGCTCCCGCTCCGGCGGCACATGGCCGCCGCACACGAGCCGGGCACCTTCCTCGCGGGCCAGGCCCACATAGTCCGCCACCGTCTGCCGGTGCGCAGCGCTGACCAGCGGCCCGAGGTCGGCGTTGTCCAGACCGGGGCCGACCGTGAGGGCTTGCACGCGTTCACGCAGGGCCTCGACGAAACGGTCATGAATCGGACGCTCGACCAGCACGCGGGAGATGCCCGTGCACACCTGGCCGGCATTGGTGAACGCGCCTCTCACCGTCTCCTTCAGCGCCGCGTCGAGATCGGCATCGGCGCACACGATCTGCGGGTTCTTGCCCCCGAGCTCCAGCACCACGGGCCGCACATGGTCTGCCGCCGCATGCGCCACCTGCTGCCCCGTGCCCACCGAACCGGTGAACGTGATCGACCGCACGAGCGGGTGCCGGGCCAGCGCCGCCCCGGCCTCGGAGCCGCTGCCCGTGACGACGTTGACCACCCCAGGCGGGAAGCCCGCCTCTCGCAGCACGTCACCCAGCAGCAGGGTGCTCAAGCAGGTCTCGGAAGCAGGCTTGACCACCGCGGTGCAACCAGCGGCCAGCGCCACCGGAAGCGAGCGGCAGGCGTTGGCGAAGGGGTAATTCCAGGGGGTGATGTGCGCGCTGACGCCCACCGGCTCCAGGTGCGTGAAGTTGAAGCTTCGCGCGTTCACGGGAATGGACTGGCCCTCGAGCTTGTCGGTGGCGCCGGCAGCGTACTCGAAGGTGCGCACCGACCGGGCGACGTTGGCCAGGCTTTCGCGCAGCGGTTTGCCCATGTCCAGCGTCTCCAGGCGGGCGATCTCGTCGGACCTGCTGGCGATCACGGCTGCGGCCCTGAGCAGCAGCCGTGTTCTTTCGGCGGGCGTCGTCCGGCGCCAGTGGGCGAACGCGCGGTGCGCCGAGCGCACAGCGCGGTCCACGTCGGCGGCGTCGGCCAGCGCCAGCGTGGTCAGGCGCTGCTCGGTGGCGGGGTCGACGGCGTCAAAGCGCCGCCCTGCGGCCGGCGGCACGAAGTCGTTGTCGATGAAGAGCTGATCGAACATGGCACAGTCAGGATGGCTTGCAGAATACCCGTCTATTTGTTATCGTGTCAATAACCATTGAGATCGACGAGGCCTTGAGGCTGCGCTGATCCCCCAGACCGAAGACGAAGGATCGGCCGCGCTGCCGAACCGACCCCGCCGACACCTGCCGTTCACCGAGGAGACCGACACGATGCCCCGCATGACCGCCGCGCAGGCCGTGGCCCACTTCCTCCAGCGCGTGGGCACGAAGCGCTACTACCTGTACAACGGTCACGCCAACTGGGGACTGCTCGACGCCCTGGAGTACGAGGCCAAGATCCCGGGCATCCGGATGCGCCATGAGATCCACGCCATCCATGCGGCCGACATCGAGTGGCGCATGCGGCGCGAGCTGCCCCTGCCCGTGACCTGCACCACGGTGGGGCCTGGCAACTTCAACACGATCCCCGGGATTGCCGAGGCCTTCTACGACAGCACCCCGATGCTGTGCCTGATGGCCGGTGGCCCGACCAAGTGGTATGGGCGGGGCGGCATCCAGGAGGTCTACCGCTACGGCGACGACGAGTTCACGCAGCTGTTCAAGAACATCACCAAGGGGGCTTTCACGACCTACCGTCCGGACACGGTGCTGCGCACCGTGATGCGTGCCTACAAGACGGCGATCACCGGCCGGCCCGGGCCGGTGGTGGTCTACATGCCGCTGGACGTGCAGAACACGGAGATCGAGGTCGAGCTGCCATCGAGAAGGGAGCTGGCCGACTGGCTGTTTCCCCACCCTCCGGGGCCCGACCCCGACGCCGTGGCCGCGGCGGTGGGGTTACTGGCCAAGGCGCGCAGGCCGCTGCTGTACACCTCCAGCGGCGTGCTCAACGCCCATGCCTGGGACGAGCTGCGTGCCTTCGCCGAGGCAACGCAGGTGCCGGTGGCCACCACCTTCGGCGGCAAGGGCGGCATCCCGGAGGACCACCCGCTGTCGCTGGGCGTGTGCGACCGCAGCGGCACCGGCCATGCCGTGAAGGCGGCCCAGGAGGCCGATCTCGTGATCGGCGTCGGCGTGCGCTTCAACGACCTCAACACCGCGGGCTGGACCATCTTCGACATCCCGGGCAAGACCACGCTGGTGCACGTGGATATTGACCCGGGCGAAATCAACCGCGTCTACCCGGCGCGCGTGGGCATGGTGTCCGATGCGCGCAGCGCGCTGCGAGCGTTGCAGGCGGCCTGGCAGCAGGCCGGTCACACGCCGCGCCGCACGGGGTGGCTCCGGCGCATCGCCGGCTGGCGCAAGGCCTGGCGGGCCGAGGTGCAGGCCGTGGTCACCTCGGACATCGAGCCGCTGCACTATGCGCGCATCGTCAAGGACACCTCGGATGCCGTGAACGCCTTCGATGCGCAGGCTTCTGTCGTGTGCGACACCGGCTTCATCATGAACTACGTGCCGGCCTTCTACACGCTCAAGAGTCCGTGGTTCGCCACCAACAACCAGCAGTTCGGGCAGATGGGCTTTGCGCCACCGGGGGTGGTGGGTGCCGGCATGGAGCGGCGCCGGCATCCGGTCGTGGTGTTCGTCGGGGACCAGAGCTTCATCCACACCGGCTTGGCGCTGGCCACGGCCACCGAGTACGGCATTCCCGGCGTGGTCATCGTGCTCAACAACAAGACCATCCAGGCCGAGGTGGAAGGGGCGCAGGCCAAGTTCGGCCGCGGCGTCGGAGACCATTACCGCATCGAGAAGACGGGCGAGCCGTGGAACCCCGACATCTCCCAGATTGCGGCGGCCATGCGTGCCCGGGTCTTCCGCGTCGAGCGCGCGGCCGACTTCAAGCCCGCCGTCGAGGCGGCGCTGGCCAGCGGCGAGCTGTGCGTGATCGACGTGGAGTGCAGCAGCACGGTCAAGCGCTACGCGGTGCCGGTCGTCGTGCAGCACGGCACCATGCCTTTCCCCTACTCCTGGAACCAGGACACCTGAGCCGCCTCGCCGAGCCTTCGCGATGAAGCCCCTGGACGCCCTGTTCAAGCCGCGCAGCGTCGCTGTCGTCGGTGCCTCGCGCGGCGAGACGTCCACGGGTGTGCCCAAGCTCGGCACGGCTGCAATGCGCAACCTGCTCGAGCATGGTTTCAGGGGTGCGGTGCATCCGGTTAATCCCAAGGAGAGCGAGCTCTTCGGACGACGTTGCGTGGCGCGGGTGAGCGATATCGAGGGCCATGTCGACGTCGCGCTGCTAGTAGTGCCGGCCGAGGCCTGCATGGAGGCGCTGCGGGACTGCGCGGCCAAGGGCGTGCGGGCGGCGATCGTCATGTCCTCGGGTTTCGCCGAGGCAGGCCGGGTTCAGCTCCAGGACGAGTTGCTGGCCCTCGCGCGCGGCTCGGGCATGCGCATCGCCGGTCCCAACACCGCCGGCTTCGTCGACTTCCACCACCCCTTTGCCGCCACCATCTCGATGGTCGGCCAGATGCAGCCCTTCGTCGCCGGTGGGGTCGCCTTCATTACCCAAAGCGGCGCCCTCGGCGGCTCGATGATCGGGCGCGGCATGGAGCAGGGAGTGGGCTTCTCGCACTGGGTGACCACGGGCAACCAGGCTGACCTGACGGCTGCCGACTACCTCGACCACCTGGTAGACGACCCGCACGCCCGCGTCTTCGCCCTCTTCCTGGAGAGCGTCTCCGACCCTCCACGCTTCCTGGCCGCCTGTCAACGCGCGGCGTTGGCCGGCAAGCCGGTCCTGGTCTACAAGAGCGGCGCCTCGGCTGTGGGGGCGGCCACCAGCGCGTCGCACACGGGAGCGCTGGCGGGCTCGCACGCCGTGTTCGGCGCGCTGTGCCGGCAATACGGCCTGATCCAGGTCGACGACCTGGCCGAGCTGCTGCCCCTGGCGCGCACCTTCGCCTGGCTGGGCTCGCGCCTGGACCTGCGCCAGCAGCGCGCACGCCGCGTCGGCGTGGTTTCCGCGTCGGGCGGCATCTGCGGCGTGGCGGCCGACGAGTGCGACCTCGCCGGGCTGCAGGTGCCTGAACTGCCGCCTGCCCGCCAGGCGACGATCCGCCGGCTCGTGCCCGAATTCGCCGCCGTCCGCAACCCGGTGGATGTCACCGGCCAGATCCGCTCGTCGGCCACCGGCTACCAGGACACGGTGCGCGAGGTCCTGGCCGACCCGGCCATCGATGCCGGGATGCTGCTCGTCACCATGGCGGCCGAGCCGCGTGCGAGCTTCTACGGCCGCGAGATCAGCGCCTTGGCCGACGCGGTCGAGAAACCGCTCGTGGTGACTTGGGCCGGTCCGCTGAGCCTGGCCGCGCAGGGCCACCCGATGCTCGGCGCCGCCCGGGTGCCCGTGTTCGAGTCGGTGCGCAGCGCCGCGCGGGCGCTGCGCGCGGTGGACGACTTTGGCGCCTGGCAGCGCCGGCTGGGCGACAGCCCGGCCACGGCAGGGGCGCGCAAGTGAGCCGTCGGCCCCCCCACCTGCTGCGCGCCCTCGATGAGTTCGAGGCCAAGCAGCTGTTGGCCACCTACGGTGTGCCGGTGGTGGCCGAGGCCCGGGTCGAAGGGGTCGACGCCGCGGTGGATGCGGCCCGAGAGATCGGCTATCCGGTCGTGCTCAAGGGCTGCGGCGAGGCCTTCGCCCACAAGACCGAGCTTGGCCTGGTGGAGCTGGACCTGCGCAACGAGACGGCTCTTCGGGAGGCGGCTGCGCGACTTGAAGCACGGATGCAGATGCGCACGGGTGATGCCCACCCGTGCGGGCGGCTCCTGGTGCAACGCATGGCCCGCGGCCAGCGGGAGTTCCTGGCTGGCTTCAGCCGCGATCCGGTCTACGGGCCCGTCGTTACCTTTGGCCTGGGTGGCATGCTGGCCGAGGTGCTTGCCGAGGTGGCCCTGCGCCTGGCCCCGCTGTCGCAGGCTGACGCCTACGAGATGCTGGGCCAGACCCGGGCCGCCGCCCTGCTCGGGCCGGTGCGTGGATGGCCTGCCGTCGACACCGGTGTCCTGGTGCGTGTGCTGCTTGCACTGTCGCGCTTGGCGCTGGAGCGGCAGGACATCGCCGCTGTGGACATCAACCCGCTGGTCGTCGAAGGTGCGCAGCCCCTGGCCGTCGATGCACTGGTGCTGATCGACGACAGATGAGCATCTTCGAGCTCGACGAGGAACTGCGCCTGCTGCAGGCCAGCAGCCTGCGGCTCGCCCGCGAGCGCTTTGCTGCGCGCGCCGCGCACTGGGACCGCGCAGCCGAACCACCGGTGGAGAACCTGCAGCCGCTGGCCGAAGCCGGGCTGGCGGGCATCACCATCGATCCTGCCTACGGCGGCAGCGGCGCGAGCATCCTTCATGCCGTGGTGGCGATGGAGCAGATCGCCCGCGTATGTCCCGTGACCTCGGCTTTCATCCTGGCCAATTGCAGCGCAGCCGAGCTCATCCAGCAGTTCGGCACCGACGCCCACAAAGCCCGCTACTTGCCCCCCTTGGCGGCCGGCCAGACCTTGGGCTGCTGGGCCATGACGGAGGCCGAGGCCGGATCGGATGCCGGCGAACTGCGCACGCGCGCCGTGCCTGACGGCGATCACTACCTCATCACCGGCAGCAAGTGCTTCATCACGCGCGCGGCCATCGCAGGGTTCTTCGTCACCTTCGCACGCGTGGGCGAGGAGACCGGTTCGCGCGGTGTGGCGGCCTTTATCGTCGAGAAGGACGACCCCGGGGTCCGGTTGGGCCGGCCAGACCTGCACATGGGCCTGCGCGGCGGCGCATCGGCGGAAGTGATCTACGAGGGCTGCAAAGTCCACCGGGATCGCATGGTGGTCGCGCCCGGTTCCTTCGGTCGCATCATGAAGGGGCTGAACCAGGCCCGGGTGCTCAATCCGACGATGTGCCTGGGCATCGCCGCGGAGGCACTGGACATGGCCGTTGCCCACGCCGGCCAGCGAAAGGCCTTCGGGCGGGAGATCGCACGCTTCCAGGGCATCCAGTGGATGCTGGCCGAGATGGCGGTGAAGGTCGAGGCGATGCGCGCCCTCGTATACCGCGCTGCGGCCCTGCTGGCCGACGGCCACCCCGATGCCGCACACCAGGCCGCAATGGCCAAGCTCTACACCGGCCGCGCGGCCTTCGAGGTCGTCAACGATGCGATGCAGATCCACGGCGGCTACGGCTACTCCAGCGAGTTTCCGCTCGAGCGCATGCTGCGCGATGTGCGCGCGCTGCAACTCGGTGGGGGTACCAACGAGATCCTGAAGAACCGCATCGCAGCCGGTCTGCTGCGCACGGGCGGAGGTCGCGGGAATGGCTGACAAACGCGAGGCCACGGCCCAGGGCTCGGCAGGCGGGCCGGCGCCCGGCCGCCGCGCTGCGCTCAGGCGGCTGGCTGCCTGGGCGACGCTGCCCGCCCTGGCGGGTGCGCCGGGCACGGCCGGTGCCCAATCGCGCACGCTGCGGCTGGTGGCTCCCTTCCCGGCCGGCGGATCCACGGACATACTGGCCCGCGGCCTGGGCGAGCGGCTGGGAGCGATGCGCAGCCAGACGGCTGTCGTGGAGAACCAGCCCGGCGCCAACGGTGCGCTGGGCACCCAAGCCGTGGCCCGTGCCGCCCCCGACGGCCAGACACTGCTCGTACACACCAACGCCGGCATCGTGATCAACCCGCTGCTCTACAAGACCCTGGCCAACCCGATGGAGGCGCTGGCGCCGGTGGCGCAGCTCGTCGAACTCGAGCTGGTGCTGGCCGTGCGTGCCGACACGCCGGTGCGCTCGCTGGCGGAGTTCGTCGAGCAGGCGCGCGCCCGCCCGGGCGGCATGACGTACGCCTCTGTCGGAGCAGGCTCGCTCTCGCACCTCGCTGGCGAGGCCTTCAGGCTCGCTTCCGGCGTGCCGATGCTGCATGTGCCCTACAAGGGAGCGGCTCCGGCGCTCAACGACCTGCTCGGCGGCCAGGTGGACTGCTACTTCGGCACGCCGCCCACCTTCCTTGCGCACGTGCGCGCCGGCAAGCTGCGCGTGCTCGCGAACACCGCAGCCGACCCCTCACCCTGGTTCGCGGGCGTACCACGCGTGGCCGACCTCTATGCCGGATTCGAGGCGGTGGGTTGGCAGGGTGTGTTCGCACCCGTTACCACGCCCGCTGCGGCCCTCGAAACGCTCGAGCGCCAGGTGCTGGCCGCCCTCACCGACGAGGGCTGGCGGCGGCAACTGGCCGACCAGGGCATGCGAGTCACCGGACGCCCGGGGCGCGAACTCTCGGCGCTGATGCGCAGGGAACAGTCTGTCTGGGCTCGCCTGATCGAGCGCGCGAAGATCACCGTGCACTAACCGGGACCCGGCCGTTGGAGCGGCTGCCTGCCGCGGCGCCCGCCGCATTGCCGCCTGGCATGGCGAGCTTCCCTCAACCTCCGCCAGCGGCTTCGCCCGCCAGTTCCTGCAGCAATGGACGCAGCCCTGTCAGGGTGATCAGTTCCCGCCACCGCGCCACCTCGGCTGAGATCCGCGCATGGAGCTGCTCCGGGGTGGAGGTGGCAATCCGAAAACCCTGGCGTGCCAGGCGGCGCCGCACCTCGGGCAGCGCCATCACCTCGACCACTCGGTCATGCAGCCGCTGCACCTCGCCGGCCCCCGTGCCGGCGGGCGCGAACACCCCGTGCCAGCCTTCCACGACGAAACCCGGGTACAGGTCAGCCATCCGCGGCAGTTCCGGAAAGACGTCGGCGCGGTGCGCCGACGTCGTGGCCAGCGCTCGCAGAGCACCCGATCGCACGTGCGGCAGGAATGTCGGCGGGGTGCCGAAGTACAGGTCCACCTCACCCGCCATGAGGGCGCGGACCGCGGGCTGGGCCCCTTCGAAAGCCACATGCGTCAGCTCGATACCGGCAGCCCGCTCGAACAGTGCGCCTGACAAGTGCGAGACCGATCCGCGGCCCACCGACGCCACCTTCAGCCGCCCGGGGCGGCTGCGCGCCGCCTTCACCAGGGACTTCAACCCCACCCAGCGCGAGCGGGCGTTGATCGCGAGGATCATCTCCGACTCCGCCAGCAGCGTCACCGGCACGAAGGCCTTGGTCGGGTCGATGTCCGGGTCAGCCAGCGCGGCCGACAGCACGCCCGAGTTCGTCATGATGGCCAGCGTGCGCCCGTCGAGCTGGGCCTGCGTCATGTGCGGCCGCACCGGGGCCGGGGCGGCCCGGCGACGCCGCGGCACGTGCTCCACCAGCACTGGCGTGCCGAGCCCGCTGCCCAGGTGCTCCCCCAGGGCCCGGGCCAGCATGTCGGTGGTGCCGCCGGGCGAGAAGGGCACGATGATGGGCGCGTAGGTCTGGTCCAGCGTGTGCTCGGCGAGGTAGGCGTGGATGCGCGCCTCGAGTTCTGCGCGCAGGTTCTCGAAGACCAGGTGCACGCGGCTCTTGCCGGCCCATTCCGAGTTCGGCTCGAAGAGGTGGAAGGCGAGCAGCGAGCTGTCCTGCACGGCCTCCTGCACATCGCGCAGGGAGATCTCGCTGGCCGCTCGCCGCAGCGACACCCCGCCTGCGGCGCCGCGCGACGCGCTCAGCAGGCCTGCCTTCACCAGCGCCGCGACGATCTGCCGTACCCGCGTCGGGTGCTCGTCCACCTGTTCGGCAATTCGTTCGGTGGTGACCACCTCGGGGGCGTTGGCCGCGACGTAGGACAGGATGTAGGTGGCGGTCAGTAGCCGGGTGGACTTGGACATGAGGGGAAGTCTAGGGCTTGACGTTCAGCCCACGGGACGGCCGTCGGACGCGACGCCGAAGTGCTGCCGCACCGCCTCGCGCGTGCGCTCCAGGCAATGCTCAATGCCCTCGGCGGTGGAGCGGCTGCCCACTGGGCCGAAGTGCAGGTGCTCCAGCAGCGTCATGCCGCAGAACTCCACCGTGCCGACGCCCCACATGACGCGGATCGCCTCGAGCTTGCGGCTGTCGACGAACTCCCGCTCGGTGGACCCTGAACTGGTGAACACGAGGCTGCGCTTTCCCGTGAGGCTGCCGCGGGGGCCTTGCGGACCGTACCCGTAGGCGAAGCCGCCGCGCAGCACGCGGTCGAGCCATCCCTTGAGGATGGCGGGTGGCGCGATCCACCACACCGGCGACACGAAGGTGACCACGTCGGCGGCGACCAGATGGTCCATCTCCAGGCGCACGTCGGCGGCCGGTTCAACCACGGGCCGCGTGCGTCCTTCGTCGGCATCAGCCACCGGGTTGAAGCCGATGCGATAGAGGTCTCGCAGTTCGACTGCGTGGCCCAGGGCTTGCGCGGTGTCGATGTAGGCCGACGCGACGCGCCGGGTGAAGCTCTCTTGCCGCGGATGGGCGAGTACGACGAGGTGCTTCATCGGGGCTCGTACCCTTCAGGTGTCGGATAGGCGGCTGTGCGACCCCCCGGGAAGAGCGGGTGCTCGGTCAGCGGGTGCAGTTCTACCTTGCCAAGATAGGAAGCCATGGGCACGCTGGCGATGGTACGCCGCAGCGCCTCGTGCGAGGGGCAATCCCACACCGCGAACACGCCCCTACCGCTCGCCTTGAGCCATTCGACGAGCACCACGCCCTCGCGAACCAGTTCGCCCACGCGGGCATGCTCGGCCTCGCGCAACTCGGCGATCCGCTCGCCCATGCGGGAATAGTCGATCTCGACATCCAAGAGGTACAGCACGGAGCCTCCTTACTTGGGGGTTTCCCCACCCTTGACATGACGGTCGGGGAAATGTTGAATTGTGATGGTGACCATAACAAAACTACCCGTTCCCCGCAACCACCGACCGGCGCCGCCGGCGAACCGCAGGAGACTCCCCTCATGAACAAGCGCTCTTGGCTGCGCGTCGCCGCAGCGATCGCCGTCGCCTCACTGGCCTCTCATACCAGCGCCCAGGAGGCCTGGAAAATAGGCACGGTTGTGGCGCCTCCGTCCATGCTGGGCGTGATCGTCGACGAGGCCGCCGCCGGTGTCGGCCGGGCCACCGGCGGCCGCATCACCGCCGAGCGGTTCCAGAACCCCAATGAACAGGAGCTGACGCAGAACATCCTGCGCGGCCGGCTGGAGATGGGCTACATCTCGGCCACCGGCATGGCCGTGGCCGTGCCGGAGATGGGCGTGCTCAACATGCCCTACTTGTGGCGCAGCGAGGGCGAGCGTGACTATGTGCTCGACAAGGTGATCCCCCCGCTGCTCGAGCAGATCATGACCGCGCGCGGTCTCACCCTGTTGAAGATCGGCGAGGCCGGCTGGACCAACCTGTTCTGCAAGATTGCCTGCACCACGCCGGACCGGATGAAGGGCATGAAGATGCGCGTGTCGCCGACCGCCGGTGCCAAGCTCTTTGCCGACCGCCTGGGCGTCAACGGCGCGGGCATGTCGCTGGCCGACTTCTACCCCGCCCTGCAGCAGGGCGTGGTTGACGCGGGCGACCTGACCTTCAGCTTCTACCTCATAGGCCCTGCCGCGCAGGCGGCGCCGCACTACGTGTTCACCCGCCACAACCACCAGCCGGCCTTCTTCATCGCCCACAAGCCGACCTGGGACAAGCTCACCGCCGAGCAGCGCTCCGCCATCACCGCCGCGCTCCCCAGCGCGGCCGACAGTCGCCGCCGCGTGGCGGCCGACGAGGAGCCGAAGAAGGCGATGCACCGTACGCGCGGCGGCTTTGTCCACGAGCTCACCGACGAGCAGCGGGCCGAGTGGGCCAAGGTGATCGAGCCGGGGCTGCCTGCCCTGGCCGAGAGCTACGGCGGACGCGCCAAGGAGCTCTTCAACGCCATCCAGCGGGGCAAGGCGGATTTCGCGGCCGGCAGGCGCTGAGGCGCGGCAGACAGCTTGCACGAGATGGCGCAACCGCCCGAAGCTGACGAGGCCCCGCCGCCGCTCTGGGCCCGGCGCACGCTGGACAGCCTGCATCGGGTGGAGTCCTGGGTCGCGATCGCGGCCTTCGTCGGCATCACGGGGGCGCTTTTTCTCGACCTGCTGGGCCGCGAGCTGCTGGGACGTGGCATCTTTACGGCCCAGCGCTTCGCCGTCTACTGCATGGTGGTCGTGGCCTTCCTGGGCTTTGCCCTGACGGTGAGCTGGCGGGCCCACCTGGGCATCGATGTCGCGGCGCGGCTGACCCCGGCGCGGTGGGATCGCACCATGGAGCGGGTGTCCGATATCGTCGCCGCCGGCGGGTGCCTGTTCATGGCCTACTGGTCATGGCGCTTCGTCTCGGGCTCCTTTGCCGACCAGGCCCGGGGGCAGGGTCTCGAGATCCTGCTCTGGCCCATCCAGTCCGTGCTGGTGTGGTGCTTCGTCAGCAGCGCGCTGCGCTTTTCCTCCTTCGCCTGCTGGCCGGCCTTGCGGCGGCACGCCCAGCGGGACTGAGAACCCCACGCAGACCATGGTCACGCTTGGCTTGATCGCGCTCATTGCGGTGCTGGTGGTGCTGCGCCAGAGCATCGTGATGATCGTCGCGTTGTCGGTGGCCTACGTCCACGCGTTCATGACGTCCAAGAAGAACGTGGAGTTCCTGATCCAGGACGTCTGGTACGCGATCGACCGCGAGGTGCTGCTGTCGATCCCGCTGTTCGTCTTCGCCGGGCTGATCATGGCGCGCGGCTCCATCGCCGGGCGCTTGGTCGACATCATGCGGGCGCTGACCGTGCGCATCCCCGGCGGTCTGGGAGTGGCCACCGTGCTCGCGCTCACGGTCTTTTCGGCAGTGTGCGGCGCCTCGTCGGTGACCATGCTTGCCATCGGCACCATCATGTACCCGGCGCTGCTGCAGGCGGGCTACTCCAAGCGCTACGCGCTGGGGGTGCTGTGCGCCGGCGGGACCCTGGGCGTCATCATCCCGCCGTCGCTGCTGCTCATCCTGTACGGCATCAGCACCGAGGTCTCGATCACCGATCTGTTCAAGGCGGGCTGGGGCCCCGGGCTGCTGCTGGCGGGGAGCCTGTGCATCTACACAATGATCGTCAACCGGCAGCAGCCGACCTCGGTCTTCGCGGCGGCCGTGCTGCTGGGCGCGCTGCGCCGAGGCGTCTGGGCCCTGGCCATGCCGGTCATCCTGCTCGGCGGGATCTACACCGGCTGGTTCACCGTCACCGAGTCGGCCGCGGTAGCGGTGGTCTACGCCATCCTGGTGGAGTTGCTGGTGCACCGCGAGCTGAAGTTCCGCGACCTCGGGCGCATCACGCTGGAGACGGTGAAGATGCTCGGCATGCTCATGCCGCTGCTGGCCATCGCCTCGAGCCTGAATGCCATCCTGGACCTGCAGGGTGCGCCGCAGGCACTGGTGCGGGAGATGAAGGAGTGGGTCGACTCGCCCGCCATGCTGCTCGTCCTCGTCAACCTGGTGCTGCTGATTGCCGGGGCGCTGATGGACGAGAGCTCGGCCATCCTCATCCTGTCGCCGCTGCTCGCCCCGATGGGTCAGGCCTACGGTTTCGACCCCCGTCACTTCGGCATCATCGTGACGGTCAATCTGCAGATCGGCTATGTCGCCCCGCCAGTGGCCCTGAACCTGATCGTGGCGATGGCAGCCTTCAAGGAACCGTTCGGCCTCATCGTGCGCTCGGTTCTGCCTTTCATCGCGATCATGCTGGCGGTGCTGGTGGTCGTGTGCGCCTACCCGCCGCTCACCCTGTTCCTGCTGCGGTAGCCAGTTTCGTTCCTGCCCGTCCCCTGACTCTTCCCGGACCCTTCTCGGAGGTGCTCATGCCCACCCTGTTCGTCGTCGGCGCCGGTCCCGGCGTTTCCGCGGCCGTTGCGCGCCGCTTCGGCCGCGAAGGCTTCCGCGTTGTCGCCTTCGCGCGCCGGCCCGCCGCGCTGGAGGAGTTCATCCAGTCGCTGCGGACGGCCGGAGTCGAGGCCCACGCCCAGGTGGGCGACGCTGCCGACGGCGCGGGCCTGGCCCTCGCGATCCACACCGCCGTCGCGCAGCAGGGACACCCCGACGTGCTGGTCTACAACGCCGCGGGGGCGCGCTACAAGCCGCTGGCGGCACTGGCGCCCCAGGACCTGATGGCCGACCTGCAGGTGAGCGTGGGCGGGGCCCTGGCTGCGGCGCAAGCGGTGCTGCCGGGCATGCGCGAGCGGGGCCGCGGCACACTGCTGTTCACCGGTGGCGGCTTTGCCCTCGAGCCCATCCCCGCGATGGCCAGCCTGGGCGCGGGGAAGGCGGCGCTGCGCAACCTGGCCTTCAGCCTGCATGCCGATCTCGCACCCTTGGGCATCCACGCCGCCACCGTGACGATCTGCGGCATGGTCAAGCCCGGTACCACCTTCGACCCCGACCAGATCGCCGAGCGCTTCTGGGCCCTGCACGCGCAGGCGCCTGGGGCCTTCGAGCGCGAGGTGCTGTTCACATGAGCGCCGATCCGATCGGCCTGTTCGTGGCGGGGGAGTGGCGCCGCGGGGGCGGGCGCGACACGCTGGCGCGCGTCAACCCCAGCACCGACGAGGTGCTGGGCTCGCTCACGGTGGCCTCGCACCAGGACGTGCTGGACGCGGTGGCTGCTGCTGGGGAGGCCTTCCCGCGCTGGCGTGCCACCCCGGCAGTGGAACGCGCGACGCTGCTGCACAAGGCGGGCGCCGCGATCCGCGCCCGGGCGCCGGAGTTCGGTCGCCTGATCGCCACCGAACTCGGCAACGTGATCGGTGCGGCCACCTTCGAGGCAATGGTCGCCGCCGACGTGATGGACTGGTCGGCGGGCGAGGCGCGGCGCGTGTACGGTCGCGTCATCCCCTCGCGCTTTCCTCACACGCGCCAGTTCACGCTGCGCCAACCCATCGGCCCGGTGTTCGCGGCCTGCCCCTGGAACATGCCGCTGATCTTTCCAGCGCGCAAGATCGCCGAAGCGCTGGCTGCCGGCTGCACGGTGGTCATCAAGCCGGCCGAGGAGACGCCCGCCACGGCGGCGCTGCTGGTGCAGGTGCTGCAGGAGGTGGGCTTGCCAGCAGGCGTCGTGAACCTGCTGTTTGGGGCACCCGATCGGGTGTCGCGCACGGCGCTTGGCTCGGGCGTCATCCGCAAGCTCAGCTTCACCGGCTCTGTCGCGGTGGGCAAGCACCTGGCGGCGCTGGCCGCGCCGCATCTGGTCAAGTGCACCCTCGAGCTGGGCGGCCATGCGCCGACGATCATCTTCGATGACGCCGAACTCGACTCGACCGTGGCGCTGC
>JBIPMZ010000099.1:0-7673 GCA_044376165.1 Cyanobium sp. | reverse complement strand
TCCACTCCCTCAGGCCAGGCCGAGGCTCTCCAGCTGGCCCAGCAGCGCGGGCACATCCACCTGCAGGCTGAGGTCGGAGTCGCCCTGGCAGGGGATCGGCAGGTGGCGGGCCCCGGCGAGGGCACTGATCCTGGCGTGCATCGCCGGGTGCCACCGGTGGTTGAACAGTTCCACCACCGTGGTGCCGGGCCTGCAGAACGCCACATTCGTGAGCCCGGCGCCGTGCTGGGCCACCACCGCCGCCGCCGCGGCAAACCGTCGCGCCTGTTCCGCCACCGTGAGGGTCTCCAGTCGGAGCGGTTCGTAGCCCCGGGCCACCAGGGCTTCCGCCAGCTCCCCTTCGTTGCGCATCGGCCGCTTGGCCTGCTCGCCGCGCAGCACCAGCAGGCGGCGGGGCTCAGCGGGGGCGGCTGTGATCTCCGGGGCGAACAGGTGGCGCAGGTAGCGAATCGCCGCAGGGCTCACATCCTGGTTGGTGCGGGCCAGGGCCACCACGTAAAGAGCGGGGGCGCGCAGATGCAGGCAGGGTTCGGCGGGTCGGCTCACGATCGGTACGCCGGTGCGGGCCAGCACCTCGGCCCGGTAGCCCTGCTGGCTCACCGTGGTGATGATCTTCGGGAGGCGGCCTTCGAGGGGGCAGCAGGAGAGAAACAGCCCCAGCCGCGGCAGCAAATCCATCAGAAAATGATAATAATTGTTATGACTCCAGGGCGAATGCAGCACAAAGACGGGCTCTCCCTCCTGCGTGGGGGGCTCCAGCCAGGGAAAGGGCCGTTGCCAGAGGGGCCGCCGATAAAACGGATGGGGGCGCAGCTGGCGATGTTCGTCATCGTCGCCCCGCAGGAAGGAGGAGGCGCCGAAGGCCAGCATGCGGTTCGAGGCGCTGTACACCGCGCTGTCGGTGGCTCTGGCCAGGATGCGGCCATTGCCAAGCCGCAGCAGATGCGGGTCGAGGTCGAGGGTGGCCCCGGTGCCTGGCGGCGCCCCGCCTGCTTCCCACGGACTGCGCAGCCAGGTGCCTTCGCCGCGCCCCTCCAGCTCGTTCACATCGCGGATCAGCCCGGTGGCATCCCAACGCTGTTGGTTGCGCAGCAATCTCCTCGCGGTGGCCGGCCTGCGCAGGATCGTTTTGAGGATCAAGGCATGGCTTCGCAGGACCGCACCGACCAGCGCCGGCCAGATCAACGCTACCGGAGCCTGCGGGCGCGGGCTGCGCGACACTCAACGGCCCCGCCGATCCCCCCGCATGGTTGCCGATCCCCGTCCCTCCCCGGCCGGGTCCTCCCCCGTTCCCCCGCCGCCCCCCGCCCCCCCCGCCGAGCTGCTGGTGGTGGGCCGCGTGGTGGCGGCCCAGGGGCTGGGGGGAGAGGTGCGCGTCCTGCCGCTCAGCGACTTCCCCGAGCGCTTCACCACGGCGGGCTGGCGGTGGCTGCGGGTCCGGGGCGGCGCGCCGCAGGCGGTGCGGCTGCAGCGGGGTCGCCCGCTGCCGGGCAAAGACCTCTACGTGCTGCGGCTGGCCGGGATTGAAGACCGCGCCGCCGCCGAGGCGCTGGTGAACCAGGAGCTGTTGGTGGATGCCGCTGATCGGCCGCCCCTGGAGCCCGGTGAGTTCCACTGGCTCGAACTGAAGGGTCTGGAGGTGCGGCTGCTGCCCGGGGCCACGCCCATCGGCCGGATCACCGATCTGATCCATGCCGGCAACGACCTGCTGGAGGTGGAGCTGCTCGATCCGGCGGAGGGTTGGGTGGGCCTCACGCCGCCCCCGGGGCTGTTGGAGCTCTGAGCCCACGCGGAATCCGCCGCGCACCCCACCGCGGCGGCCCGGGTGAACGCTTACTCCACCGTGACGCTCTTGGCCAGATTGCGGGGCTGATCCACATCGAGGCCGCGGTGGGCGGCGATGTGATAGCTGAGCAGCTGCATCGGGATCACGGTCAGCAGCGGGCTGAGCAGCTCATCCACCTCGGGGAGGGGCAGCAGCAGGTCGAACAGCTCGGTGTCGGGGCAGGCGGGGGCGACGCCGACGAGGCGCGCATCCCGGGCCTTGGCCTCCTGGGCGTTGGAGAGCACCTTGTCGAAAACGCTGCCGGGTACCGCGATCGACACCACGGGCACCCGGGAATCGAGCAGCGCGATCGGTCCGTGCTTCATCTCGCCAGCGGGATACCCCTCGGCGTGGATGTAGCTGATCTCCTTCAGCTTGAGCGCCCCTTCCATCGCGATCGGGTAGTTGATGCCCCGGCCCAGGAAGATCACATCGCGGGTATCGGCGAACAGGTGGGCCAGCTCCGCGCAGCGCTGGTCGTGGTCCTCCACCAAGCGCTGCAGCAGGGCCGGCAGCTGCCGCAGCTCCTCGGCCAGCTGGCGCAGGCGCGCCGGGGAGGGGGCACCGGCGCGGCCGGCCGCGGCGCGGCGTTCGGCGAAGGCCAGGGTGAGGCCATAGAAGGCCAGCAGCTGGCCGAGGAAGGTTTTGGTGGCGGCCACGCCCACCTCGATCCCGGCTCCGATGTCGAGGAGGTTGGGCACCAGGCGCCCCAGGGAGCTCTCCGGCCGGTTGGTGATGCCCAGCAGCCTGGGCGCCTGGGCGGGATCGCTGAGGTCTTGACGCCGTGCTTGCTCCATCGCCAGGGCGGCCAGGGTGTCGGCGGTCTCGCCCGACTGGGTGACGCCGATGGTGAGGGTGTGGGGCACCGGTGGCGGCGGCGCGTAGCGAAACTCGCTGGCGTAGTGCACCGCGGTGGGAAGGCCGGCCAGCTGCTCCAGCAGGTGGGCCCCCACCAGGGCGGCGTGGCGGCTGGTGCCGCAGGCCAGGATTTCGATCCGCTCGATGCCCTCGTAGAGCGCGTCGTCGAGGGGCAGGGCCACCAGCGCCTCCTCCGGCAGGTGTCGGGCCACCCACAGGGCGGCCGTCTCCGGCTGCTCGTGGATCTCCTTGTGCATGAAGTGGCGGAAGCTGCGCTTGTCCGCCACGTGCTCGGTGCCCGAGAGCAGGCTGGGGGTGCGCTGCACCCGGGCCCCGCCGACGTCGTAGAGCTCGATGCCGAGGGGGGTGAGCAACGCCACCTCGCCATCCTCCATGGGCAGGATCGTGCGGGTGAAGCCCGCCAGGGCGGGGGTGTCGCTGGCGCAGAGGAACTCCCCCTCCCCCAGGCCGATCAACAGCGGCGCCTGGCGCCGGGCCACCACCAGCGCCCCGGGCGCCTTCGCCCAGATCAGGGCCAGGGCATAGGCCCCGTGCAGCAGGGGCAGCACCTCTTGCACCGCCCGCAGCAGCAGGGCGGCGTCGGGGCGGCTGCCGTCGGCCTCGAGCGCGGCCAGGCGGCGGGCCACCAGGTGGGGGATCACCTCGGTGTCGGTGTCGGAGAGGAAGGGAACGCCTCCGGCTTGGAGCTCATCCCGCAGGCTGCGGTAGTTCTCGATGATGCCGTTCTGGACCACCGCCAGCTGGCCGCTGCCATCGAGATGGGGATGGGCATTGCGCTCCTCGGGCTTGCCGTGGGTGGCCCAGCGGGTGTGGCCGATGCCGCAATGGCCGGGGGCGCCCCGCTCCTCGAAGCGGTGGGTGAGATTCACCAGCTTGCCCTCGGCCCGCAGGCAGTGGAGGAGGCCCGCCCTGCCCGGCGGAGCGTCCGCCGGCACCTCCACTGTGGCGATGCCGGCGGAGTCGTAGCCGCGGTATTCCAGCTGCCGCAGTCCCTCCAGGAGTTGGGGAGCCGCCTCGCGGGATCCGATCAGGGCAACGATGCCGCACATGGGAGGGGAATCGGTGGGGGGCCGAGATGGGCACAAAAAAAGCCCGGCATGGCCGGGCATGAGCTTATGGGGTGGGGGGGGGGGAGGGGCTCAGTAGGCGAGACCCATCGAGCGGCTGGTTTCATCGCCGAGGTAGACCCGAATGCTCAGGAAGTCGGTGGGGCAGGCGGTTTCGCAACGCTTGCAGCCCACGCAATCCTCGGTGCGGGGGGAGGAGGCGATCTGGCCGGCCTTGCAGCCGTCCCAAGGAACCATCTCCAGGACGTCCAGGGGGCAGGCGCGCACGCACTGGGTGCAGCCGATGCAGGTGTCGTAGATCTTGACGGCGTGGGACATGGAGGGACGCTGCGGTCGGATCCGGCGTCGGTGGGCCGGCGTGAGGTCAAGGTACCCAAGGCCTCGGGAAGGCAGGCCGATCGCCCGCCCGCCCGTCACGCTTGTTCATAGGAGGCCCCTTCGGCGGGGGGGCGTCGGGGGCGGACCCGTAGGATGCGCCCCTCCCACACAGCGGTCATGTCCCAGGAAGCGATCTTCGAGAAAGTCCGCTCGATCGTTGCCGATCAGCTCAGCGTCAAGGCCGAGGAGGTGAAGCCGCAGTCCAACTTCCAGAACGACCTCGGGGCTGACTCCCTTGACACCGTGGAACTCGTGATGGCGCTGGAAGAGGCCTTTGACATCGAGATCCCCGACGAGGCGGCGGAAGGCATCGCCACCGTCGGGGACGCCGTTCAGTACATCCACGAGAAGCAGGCCTGAGGCGTCCATGGTGGAGGGTCTCCGCCGCGTGGTCGTCACCGGCCTTGGCGCGGTTACACCGATTGGCAACAACGTCGCTCAGTATTGGGAGGGCTTGATCAGCGGGCGCAACGGTGTCGCCGGGATCACCCTCTTCGACGCCTCACGCCATGCCTGCCGTTTCGCCGCTGAGGTGAAGGGGTTCGATCCTGCCGGCTGGCTGGAGCCGAAAGAGGCCAAACGCTGGGATCGCTTCTGTCAGTTTGGCGTGGTGGCGGCCAAGCAGGCGGTGGCCGATGCGGGCCTCACGATCGATGAGCGCAACACCCACCGGGTGGGTGTCTCGATTGGTTCCGGCGTGGGGGGTCTGTTGATGATGGAGTCTCAGGCCCATGTGCTGGCCGACCGCGGCCCCGAACGGGTCAGCCCGTTTTGCGTGCCGATGATGATCCCCAACATGGCCACCGGCCTGGCGGCGATCGCCCTCGGGGCGCGGGGGCCCAGCAGCGCTGTGGCCACCGCCTGCGCGGCGGGCTCCAACGCCATCGGCGATGCCTTCCGCACCATTCAGCTGGGCTTGGCAGACGCGATGGTCTGCGGGGGGGCCGAATCGGCGATCACCCCGCTGGGGGTGGCCGGCTTCGCCAGCGCCAAGGCCCTCTCCTTCCGCAACGACGATCCCGCCACCGCCAGCCGTCCGTTCGATCTGGAGCGCAACGGCTTCGTGATCGGTGAGGGGGCGGGGGTGCTGGTGCTGGAGGCGTTGGAGCATGCTCGAGCGCGCGGCGCCCGCATCCTGGCGGAGGTGGTGGGGTACGGCACCACCTGTGACGCCCACCACATCACCGCCCCTTCCCCGGGCGGGGTGGGGGGCGCCGAGGCGATGCGGCTGGCGCTGGCGGATGCCCGCCTGGAGCCGGAGGCCGTCGATTACGTCAACGCCCATGGCACCAGCACTCAGGCCAACGACAGCAACGAGACGGCGGCCATCAAGGCCTCCCTCGGGGAGCACGCCCGGAACACCCCGGTGAGCTCCACCAAGTCGATGACCGGCCACCTGCTCGGCGGCAGCGGGGGCATCGAGGCGGTCGCCTCCATCCTGGCGATTGGCCACAACCTGGTACCGCCTACGATCAACTATCACACCCCCGATCCCGCCTGTGATCTGGATGTGGTCCCCAACCAGGCCCGGGAACACGCCGTCCACGTCGTGCTCTCCAACTCCTTCGGCTTCGGCGGGCACAACGTCTGCCTCGCGTTCCGCCGCATGACCTGAGCGTGGAGGCTCCGCCGCCCCCCTCCCCCCCACCCCCCTTACCGCCCCCAGCACCTCCGTCGAAAGTTTGTGCGTCAACAGCATCCGCTTCCTGGCGGTCGACGCAATCAACAAGTCGAACTCCGGCCACCCGGGGCTGCCGATGGGCTGCGCGCCGATGGCCTTCGCCCTGTGGGACAAGGTGCTGCGGCACAACCCGAAGAACCCCCGCTGGTTCAATCGCGACCGCTTCGTGCTCTCGGCCGGCCACGGCTGCATGCTGCTGTACGCCCTGCTGCACCTCACCGGTTACGACAGCGTCAGCCTGGAGGACATCAAGCAGTTCCGCCAGTGGGGCTCCCGCACCCCCGGCCACCCGGAAACCTTTGAAACCCCCGGGGTGGAGGTCACCACGGGGCCGCTGGGCCAGGGCATCTCCAACGCCGTGGGCCTGGCGATCGCCGAGGCGCATCTGGCGGCGAAGTTCAACCGCCCCGGCGCCACCCTCGTCGATCACTACACCTATGTGCTGATGGGGGATGGCTGCAACCAGGAGGGGGTGGCCTCGGAGGCGGCGTCCCTGGCCGGCCACCTGGGCCTGGGCAAGCTGATCGCCCTCTACGACGACAACCACATCACCATCGACGGCAACACTGCCGTTTCGTTCACCGAGGATGTGCTCAAGCGCTATGAGGCCTATGGCTGGCACGTGCAGCACGTGGCGGATGGCAATACCGATGTGGCGGGAATCGCCCGGGCCCTGGAGACCGCCAAGGCGGTCACCGACAAGCCGAGTCTGATCAAGGTCACCACCACCATCGGCTACGGCTCCCCCAACAAGGCCAATACCGCCGGGGTGCATGGAGCCGCCCTGGGGGCCGACGAGGCCGAGCTCACCCGCAAGGCCCTGGAGTGGAGCTACGGCGAGTTTGAGGTGCCCAGCGATGCCTACGAGCATTGGCGCCAGGCGATCCCTCGGGGAGCCGCCGCCGAGGCCGCCTGGAATCACACCCTGTCCGCCTACCGCGACCAGTATCCGGCGGAGGCGGCGGAGTTCGAGCGGATGCTGCGGGGCGAGCTGCCCGAAGGCTGGGATGCCTCCCTGCCCACCTTCACCCCGGCCGACAAAGGCCTGGCCACCCGTCAGCACTCCTACAACGCGCTCAATGCCTTCGGTCCGCGGCTGCCCGAGCTGATCGGCGGCTCCGCCGACCTCACCCACTCCAACCTCACCGACATCAAGGGGGAGGCGAGTTTCCAGACGGGCGGCGAGGTCAACCGCTACCTGCACTTCGGCGTGCGGGAGCATGCGATGGCGGCGATCATGAACGGCATCGCCTACCACGGCAGTGGCCTGATCCCCTACGGCGGCACCTTCCTGGTGTTTGCCGGCTACATGATCGGCGCCATGCGCCTCTCGGCCCTGAGCGAGCTGGGTTGCATCTACGTGCTCACCCACGACTCGATCGGTCTCGGTGAGGACGGCCCCACCCACCAGCCGGTGGAAACCCTGGCCAACCTGCGGGCGATCCCCAACCTCCTGGTGATCCGCCCCGGCGACGGCAATGAAACCATGGGTGCCTACCAGGTGGCCGTCACCAACCGCAAACGGCCCACGGTGCTGGCCCTGAGCCGCCAGGCGATGGCCAACCAGGCCAACTCCACCGCCGCGGCGGTGGCCAAGGGCGGTTACATCCTCGAAGACAGCGAGGGTACGCCGGAGCTGATTTTGATCGGCACCGGCACCGAGCTGGATCTGTGTGTGAAAGCCGCCGCCCAGCTGCGCTCTGAAGGCCATAGCGTGCGGGTGGTGTCCATGCCCTGCGTTGAGCTGTTCGAGGAGCAGGATGCCGCCTACCGCGAGTCGGTGCTGCCGGCCACCGTGCGCAAGCGGGTGGTGGTGGAGGCCTCCGGCTCCTTCGGCTGGCAC
>JBIPMZ010000399.1:0-7702 GCA_044376165.1 Cyanobium sp. | reverse complement strand
ATGATCAAGGCTCCGTAAAAGCCAGCTCCATAAACAGCAACTGGCGAAATACAATCTATCTGTTGATCAGCATCAAGAGAGGCCAACGCTCTTGACCAGAAGGACAAAGACTCTAGGGCGTTATTTACATCTGAAGCAATATTGCAATGAAAGCGATATCTAGGAGAGGCTGGGGATTTCGCATTTTGCGCTATCACCATATAGGCGCCCCGAAACTGGTCACCAGTGAGGGTTAGTGGGACCAGAGACGAAGCTTTGCATGCCGTGACCAGGCTGGAGGTGGAAAAATGATTAAGATGATCGACCACGAGAAAATCTCCCGTGTTGGCAAGAGAATCAGGGACCGTAAAGAACAACTTTCCCCCCGGTGCCAACAAGTCTGCCAGGCTCTTCAATGTTTCGATAGGGTTAACGACGTGCTCTAGGACAAAATGGGCGGTGACAAGGTCGAAGCGTCCGTGCCAGGAACCAGGAAGATGATGAACTGCCTGCTCGGATTCGGGGATCCAGCCTCGCCAAAACTTGATATAATCATTGCTGACATCAAAAATTGACGGACGGAGATCTGGCCTTAAATCTAACAGCGTTCGTAAGGTTGTGCCTTTGGCTGCGCCAAAATCCAAGACTCGCGCTTGCAAGGGGAGCCCTATCGTCGCAAGCATTTCGGCCTGATGCTGGGTGCGGTAAATAGGCTTACCTTCGCGAACCTCATAAAGCTGATCGTGCTGCTCTGATTGCAGTGAAATTCGATACTCGGTATCATAGAATTCCTTTATTCTTGGTAAGTCTGGAGATTGGCCATGTCCACAGCTGCGACAAATAAAAACCTTTGTCGATATCGGAAGCTGGGTGGCAATGGAGGTGATGGCTGGCGCTGTTGACTCGTAGTCAGGGCTTTGCAGGAATGCACTGCAGACTCGACACTTGTTCATGGCGCTTGCGTCATATCGCAACTCCAGCGTCACCAAGTATAGCACGAAAGTCCTGACCGCCGGCGAAGGAGCCCTTCCAGCCAATCTTCACTCCCAATGGATCAGCGAAATTAAAATAACGGAACTGTATTGACCATCGGGGATAAACATCAACATTTTCTCCAGACTGATGGAGAGTAAGAAAATCCATCAACAGGAGGTCCCCAGGCTCAGTTAGTGGTGCTTGCTGCTGGTACCTTGCCAACCGCTCCGCTTCATCGACGAGGCGGAGGGCGTAAGCGCCCTGCTGAACTGAATCGGGCTCGCTATGGACGGGAACGATACCTTCACGGTGGGATCCAATACAGATCTGAACTGGACCCAGCGAAGGTCGAATCGGAACAAGTGGTGACCAGTAGACAATGCCATCAAGGCTACGCAACTGGGCAGGGAACTCCTGATGCCACAGAGCCCTGAAGATAGTTTCGCCTGGACAATCAATCCTAATGCCGTAACCACCAGCGGCTAATCCGGGAATAGAAGCCGGACGCAGCTCACGAAACACAATGGAATTCAAGGGATCACTAACAAGCTGTATGAATTCCGGGATCTGCTTTACTGCGTCATAAACCTCGCCCCCGTAGGCGCGATCGCGCTGGATCAAGGCCATAAAGCCCTCAGTCATCGCCTGGTGAGGTGTATCGGTGGGGGCTTCTACTTGATATTTGCAACATACAAGCTCGACAATACGCCTGATTCCCTCAAGAATAGGGGCAACTTGGCTTTTCACATCATAAAAGTTTTTGAGAAGCAGGATCCCGTGCTCCCGAAAGCTGTCTCTGTGGACCTTGATCACTGGTGACATTTCAAGCTCCGCAAATGATCTCTCCAGGGGATAGTGCTTGGACGCAAATGCCCCAAAGCCAGGCAGGGATCAACAGAAGCGAATAGATCGAGATTGGCAACAAAAGGAGTAAAGGAGTCATCACACTGATCCCAGGGGACTGGATCATAACGCATATATTCTACCTGGATGGAGGCGGCTTCAAAAGCTTCATGGCAAAGGTAGGCGGCTGCTCCATGACCCGTAATATAACGTGTGCCCCCAACCGCCTTCACCAAACTGAGAACGCGACTCCAAGAGGTGCCTTCAATACCCATTGTAGACGCTCTGAGTCTTGTTGCTGGCAAAAGTCCCCAGCGATCTGCCGGTATCTCAGCGCTGGCAATCAAGCGACATACGACTCTGTCGGAGGACATTGCCTCATCAAACACTCTCAGGGCTTGCTGCCGATAGGGTCGTGACCGCAAACTCTGTGCCAACAGGGATCGGTGGGACAGGAAGGTGGCTTCACCCGGAAGTCCAAGGTCCATGATCCGCGGGAACGAAACGCTCCTCACCAATGGGATCGTCATCCACTTGGTGGCCTGATGATTTCTGACCTGAACCCGATTGGTAAATGAACCCTTGGAAAACTGGGCATCATCCAACCAGATCAGAATATCCGCCAAAGCCATCTGAGCCATAAAGCCAACCCAAGGGAAATACATGGGCTGTGAAATAACAACAGCAGTCATGCATCCTCCAATAATGACTCCATCAACGTCACGTCAAAGTAGTGGCTCCCATCAAAGTAATGACGGGTTAATTGGCCAACAATTCGATAGCCAAGTGAAGCATAGAGCCGGAGAGCGATTTGATTGTCCGACCGCACCTGCAACATCAGTTTGCGCAGGTCCAGACTTCTTTTTGCCTCTTCAGCTAATGCCAGCATCGCCTTCCGACCCCAGCCACTTCCCTGCCAACGGGGATGCAAGGCTATCCCAACCCAGGCATATCGATCCAACCCATGACGGTCCGCCAGTTGAACGAAGCCAGCAGTAGAAGTTTGGTGCAATTCAATCACCCGAAACCATCCGAGAGATTCCCTGCGACTAACCCATGTCTGCACATCTATAGGCGCATCTGGGTCAGGATGGGAGAGCAATCGATGCTGTAGCGGGATGTCCATCCGTAACTCTCTGAGGACTGGTTCATCAACCGAGAGACGAAACTCTCGCAGTAGCAGGCTCATGATCTACAACGAAGATATCCGCCAGGGGATGATGACAGCACCAGTTTTCCATTTAAGACAGGATCCATCTCGAAGCGATCCTGCTCTTGAAGATAATCACGCAGAGCCGACAACGGTTCGTTCCCTTTATACCAGAGCTTGGAGCGATTCCTCGGCGCCTGGTCCTCATCCACATGTCCCACCAAGGTGTCGGCAACCACCAGGTAGCAGCCGCTCGTCACCAAAGGACCATAGGCGCGGCATTCCTCAAGTACATGCTGGCGACTATGATCACTATCAAGCACAACCATCACCTTAGCTTCATCGGGGATCATAAGGCGCACCTGCTCGAGGGTAGAGGGATCCACTGATCCCCCCTCGATAAGATCCACCCTGTGAGCGAGTGGATGACTATTGATGGCCTCTAAATTGTGAGGGCGAATATCAAGGTCCACGCCAATAACACGACCCTTGCCAAGAATCTCCAGGATCGAAGCCATGAATAGGACCGACCCCCCCCGCGCGACTCCGGTCTCAATTATGATGTCAGGCTTTGTATTCCATATGACCTCCTGCGTGGCGAGAATGTCCGCTGGCATTTGAATAATGGGTACCCCCATCCACGTCCATAAATAGGAGTAAGAGTATTGATCAAGCTCGGTGATAAGAGCTAGGGAGTGGGCAAAGGCTACCTGATCCTGTCCCAGGGCCAAGCAATTCTCTCTTCTGGATTTTTCGAACTCTTGTCGATCATCAGTTGTCATGGTATCAAGGGAAGAAAATGAGGGAACATCAAAAAGGCAGCGCGATACTATAAGTAGACACACTTATCCTGTTAGGCTCTGAAGGATAAGCTCATAAATTCGAGCGGCGTCATTCTCGCAGAATCCCGAATAACTTGGCAGGTTTAAACTCCTTTTATGAATCGACTCTGAGAGAAAAGGACGAGAAGAAGCTTTTTTTCCGGGAATATCCGTAGAACTCAGGGGCCAAAAGAAGACCCGACCATCAATTCCATTGACCTGGAATAGCTTCAGCAATTGATCACGGTCAAAGTCCACAGACACATCGACAACAATTGTAGGCATCCAATAGCCGTTTACCACATGGAGGGGTTCTGGGTTCATGTGTACGGGGAGTGAGGAGAAAAGCTTGCTATAGCGCAGAAACGTATCACGCTTTTCCCGGATGAGATCTTCGATTCTTTCGAGCTGAGCACAACCAATCGCAGCCTGAATATTGCTCATCTTATACTTGAATCCGACCCTCTCAGGCCAAAACTGCCTTGGTTCACCCCGGGCTCGGCCATGGTTGGATAAGGTGAGTACCTGTTCGAATAGCTGGCTGTCGTTGGTGACGAACATCCCCCCCTCTCCGGTAGTAAGGGTCTTGGTGCCATGAAAAGAAAAGACACCGAAGCGACCCAGGCTACCGGCCCGCTGACCACGCCACTGAGAGCCAATCGCTTCAGCGGCGTCCTCAATGACGGGGATATCATGGCGTTCTCCGATCTCCAGCAGGGCATCCATATCGCAGAGATTTCCATAAAGGTGTACAGCCACAATGGCCTTGGTCTTCATCGTGATCGCTGCCTCCACCTGCTCAGGATCCAGGCACCAGGTATCAGGGAGAATATCGACGAATACAGGCTGGGCTCCGAGGTGAACGATCGGAGCCGCCGTGGCTACCCAGTTGGTATCCGCCATGATTACTTCATCTCCTAGCCCAATATCAAGGGCATGCAAGCCCATGTGAAGCGCCCCGGTACAACTGCTAGTGGCCAGGGCATGACGAACCCCGAGGTGTTTACGAAAGGCTTCCTCAAAGCGGAGGATGTAGTCGTAGCAATGTTCACCCCAACCATTGCGGGCTGCATCCGTAGCATAGGCAACCTCCAGATCCGTTATGGACGGTCTTGTGTAGGGGATTTTAGGATGTGACAGGGCGTCCATGATTCAGATGGTTGTGATGGTAGGGATTGCCACTTTTACCGGGATATCGATCCTGCCTCTGAGCTGCTCCTTCACTTCGGCCGCTAAATTCCAGGGCAGCACGAGGAGCTCATCCGGCTGACGCAGCAGCAGATCTTCGACTCCAATAATAGGGATGTGACTCCCTGGCAGCCACTTGCCGATTTTGCTGGGGGCAAGGTCGGCCACCGCCTCGAGAAGATCGCTTCGAATACCTGCGAAGTTCAGCAATGTATTTCCCTTGGCAGCAGCACCATAGGCGAGCACCCGTCGACCGGCGCGACGGGCGTTCAGAAGATACTCCATAAGAGAAAACTTCGCCTCCAGTGCCCTTTTCTGGCAGTGAGCATAGGCTTCCAGCGATGTGAGACCGGCTGCTGCCTCCTCCGCCAGAACCGTTGCCACAGCTCGCTGTTCCTGCAAGGTCTGGGCAGCGGCAGCAACCTCACCCCTGCAGGCGAGCCACACCCTGAGGCTCCCTCCATGGGTGGTGATCTGCTCCGCGTCAAGCACCATCAGACCAGCATCTTCAGCCATACGCTGCAGCGTAGTGAGGCTCAGGTAGCTGTAATGCTCGTGATAGATCGTGTCAAACTGGTTGCCATCAAGCAGTCGAAGCAAGTGCGGAAACTCTACCGATGCCACACCAGCGGGGCTAAGCACTCGGGCAATGGCCGCCAGGAAGTCATTGATATCAGGAACATGTGCCAGCACGTTATTGGCGACCAGCAGATCAGCCCTGATATCCTTGGCAACCAATTCGTTAGCCAGAGCGCCGCCAAAAAACTGTTCTTCCGTTTCGATTCCCTTGCTCCTCGCCGCCTCCGCAGTGGCGTGGGTGGGCTCGATGCCCAGACAGGGAATCCCAAGCCTCTTTACATATTGGAGCAAATAGCCATCGTTGCTGGCCACCTCCAGCACCATACTGCTAGGACCCAGAGAAAGCCTCTCGACGGCTGCATGAACAAACCGTTCCGCATGCTGACACCAAGTAATGGAGGTACTGGAAAAGTAGGCATAATCCGCTGTGAACAATTGATTCGCTGGGGCATGCATGGGCAACTGCACGAGCCAGCAGTTCGAGCACACAAATACTCGCAAGGGAAACGCGACTTCCGGTAAACTCAGCTTCGCTTCGCTCAGATAGGCGTTGCTTGGCGGCTGATGGCCAAGATCGATGACTTGGTGCTGTAGCGAGCTACCGCAGTGTCGGCAGTGGTGGATCATGAGAAGCTCTCGAGCACAGGTAGTGACCGGTCGCGCTCGCTCAATTCCCTGGCCTCCATCGGCCAGTCGATGGCGAGCTGGGGGTCATCCCAGCGGACTCCCGTCTCTTCCATTGGGTGGTAGGGGGCTCCGTGCAGGTAGAGCAAAGTACTATCCGGCTCCAGCACCTGAAAACCATGGGCACAGCCGCTGGGGATAAGGAGCGAATTGCCGGCTTCAGCGCTGAGCTCAACCGCCGTCCAGCGACCTCGCGTGGCGGAGTCCGGCCGAAGGTCCACAGCCACATCCCAGACACGCCCTTGCACGCAGGTGACCAATCGCATCTCAGGAGGCACGCCCCTTTGAAGATGAAGTCCCCTGACCGTGCCGGGCTGTGGATTGTGGCTGACATTCACCTGCTCGATCGGCCGATTCTCTCCCCAGACTTGGATCCATTCCCTGCGTCGGAAGACATTGAGGAAACGGCCTCGGCCATCCGCGTGCGGCTGGCGCCGGATCTCCAGCACACCCATGAGAGCCGTAACGCGGAGGCTGGGCTCGACCATCTCAGGAGAGCGCGCGCCGGCGAAGCACGGAGAAAGCATCGAGATCTTCCAGCCTCCAACCATCGGCAATGCCACTGAGGCGGTGGAACGGAACGTCCAGTCCAGCCTCCTCCGCAAATCCGCACATCCGCTCGGCTGTAATGTCGCTACCGCTGCCGGGGTTGTTTGCCCAATCGCTGTTGGGAGCCACGGCACCATACTTGGAGTGGCCCAGGAACTCACTACCACCGGGTGACAGCACCCGAGCGATCTCATGGATATAGGCAAGAAAAGCGGAAGAGCCGGAATAAATCATGGAGCCCAAAGAATAAATAAGGGGCTGGGAGCAGGAGTCGAACATGGCGAGAGAGCTACCATTATCCACGCAATATAGAAACAGGCAGCTGCCACGCTTTTCGCCGAAGTTCCGCACATGGACGAGAGCGAGTTCAAGCTTCTCCCTGCGATCCAAATGCTTAATAATGGACCCGAGGACCTCTTTCCCCTTCCTTGGAAAGCAGGGCCAGGCATATCTACAAATGTCGGCGTCAGCATGATCATCTCGACGCTGTGCCATACCATTGAGGCCGATAATTTTTGCTGCAACATCGCAGCAGACTTGCACGGAACTCCCGCAATTCAGGTGCTTTGAAGACTCGCAAAGATCGCCGGCCATGCGAGTCTCAAGCTCTTCTTGAAAATAGACATCGCCGCCAATTCGAGAAAGGTTATGGGAAGGCATCTGTTCGCAAACTCTATCTGAAACGCCGTACTTGAAAAGACCAATAAAGCCCAGCCAATATGCCAACAGGCCTGGTCTTTTCTGAATCCTGTCGACGGCCTGGCTGGTTGAGAACAGAGCACGAGAATGGGCAAAATCGGGGACTTTGCCTATTCTGCGCTGAACAGCAAACGCGAAGGAGCGAAGATAGGTTCGTTTCACAACAAAGTCCTCTGCTGTGTCATACTACAGCATACCAGAAAGGAGCCATCAGCGCAAGCTCCAGTTCAATTGA
>JBIPMZ010000413.1:0-7726 GCA_044376165.1 Cyanobium sp. | reverse complement strand
CGCTCAAACCGTCAACGGCAACTCCCAAATCAACGGCAGCCAGACTGTCAGGGATAACCAAACCGTCACTGGCACTCAAGCTGTCGGTGGCAACCAAACCGTCGGTGGCAATCAAAGCGTCACCGGTGCCTTGACCAGCGGATCCCTGAGCACCGGCGCCCTGACCAGCGGCGCTCAAACCGTCAACGGCAACTCCCAAATCAACGGCAGCCAGACTGTTACAAATTGGTTGGTGGTCGGTGCACCGCCGCCGCTGCCTCCGCTTCCAGGCCAGCTTTATGTTAATGGCAATCTAATAACAAGCGGAATGCAACAATGTGTTGGCACTGGCGGCGATTCTTTATGCATGGGATCCGGTGCTTCGGCATCTGGTAGTAATACCACCTCCATGGGTACCAATGCTCAATCTATGGACGGAGGTACGGCAATCGGCGCCCAAACTAAGGTTACTGGAGAGAATGGCACTGCTATTGGTATAGGTGCAAAGGCTGGAGATCCCGGCACTGCCGTTGGCGCTTTCGCCGATGCCACGGGAGTCGATGCGTCTGCTTTTGGTTACAATGCAAAAGCTACTGGTAATAAATCTGTCGCTATTGGCACCGTCACTAATGCTATCTTTGACAACTCCACCGCCATAGGTGCTGGCGCCGAGACTACCCGGGCAAACCAAGTGGTGATTGGTGCACCGGGCACATCTTTGACTCTTAAAGGGGTGGCAGATAAGGGGAATTTTGTAGGAAAAGCCAATCAAACGGGTGATACACGATTGCTAACTGCAGATGGCTCTGGCAATATTGGTACATCATCTTTCAGCCCTGAAGGCATTAATAATTCGGTCTCTAAGCTCGAACAGAGTGTTAAAGGTTTAGGAAATGCTGTAACTAGTGCAGGTGCCATGGCTGCGGCATTCACCGCTGTTCCGCAGGTAGCTCTCTCCAGGCAGGAGCCCATGCGCTGCGGAGTTGGTATGGGTAGCTATGGCAGTTCCTATGCTAGGCCCTGGGCTGTGCTTCGCGTTTGAGCGAGCGCTATTCAGATGTCAGCATTAATGCAGCCATTTCCCTGGCTAATTCGGTAGACTATGTGTACGGTAGCACTCCCGCTTTTGCCGGCAGAATAGGTGTTTCATTCCCACTTGGCAAGAAGACTGTTGATTCAAATCAAAATAATATCTCCCAGAAAGAGCAGAATAGTTTGCTGATAAGTAAGGTAGACGCCTTGCAACAGCAGGTGGAATTTCTCCAGCGACAGCAGCTGAATCAACAAAATTCATCTTACAAGCCCGTTGTCCAGCCGATTCCCCGCTAACGGGCTGGGATTGTTATTCGAATACGGTCGAAAAATTGTGATTTCTGTGGCCATTTAACCTGGCCGGGACTGCTGCTCAAGGTGGCATATCTTGGTTTTGCTATGGTTTTTCTAAATATAGCTAAGCTTTTTGACTGGGAAGTGAATATATTGAATGGCTACTCGTTCAGGTTGCGATGTCGGTACCAAATAAGTCTTTATCCTCTGTCCAGATGGCGCACTCCAGTTGCGGCCCCATAGCCAGTGCCGGCCAGTCATCAGTATTGCCAATCCTGGCCAGTGCCTCGTCTCGATATGCCGCCTCGGCGACATTGGCCTCTGCAATAAAGAACTCCACCCGATCGGCGTAGTTGGCGACCAGGGTCCTCACCCACACGCCAAGTCAAACACGAATCAGTATGTTCGCGTCGATGACCATTCGTTTCCGATCTGGTGTGGGTGCTTTTTACTGGTCATTTAGGGCTGATGACGTCGCTTATGCCAAGCCTTGGAGTCAGCGTTGAGATCCTCTGCTGTGAGCCCGAGGCGCTCCCCCCCTCTGCCTAGAAAGTTGTCCGCCCATTTTCTCTCCTATCTGCACAAAGCCGAGCGGCAAGCTGTTCGACACGGTGCTGGTGGTGATAATGGTCGGGATGGAGAAGCGTCGGCTTTCCTGGCAAGGGAGTGGCTGACGCTGTTGTCTGTGGGCCGGAAGCACTAAGTTGCCCACGAAGCGAATCGGGTTGGCGATGATGGTGCGGAAAGCAGTCGTTGCCAATGGTCATAGTGTTGCAGTGATCAACAGCCACACGTCCACTCCACTGCGTGCCCTGGCCTTGAGCGACTCCATGCTGATCTGAGCGCCATCCGGTTTGGTTAGGTTCATACTGGCAATCCTCGAACCGCTGGAGCGGTTCTCGCTGGCCGTTAAAGGCCACATGTTTGGCAATGCGTTTGGGCCGCCAATCTGCATCTCGATCACATGATCGCCATCCAGTGATTCACTTAGCGCACGGTATCCATAGGGTCGGAAGATGCCGTTGATCAGCCCGCCGCCTTGCGTGGATCCTGGCACCAAACGCAATTTCAGACCCGGTTCTGCACGATAGTTCCCCTGGATGCCTATCGTTGCGCCTGTGGGCAGTGTGGTCGTTTCGCCTGGCCGTAGGGCACGTATCGGTTCGCCCTCGCGTAGCCATGCCGCACGTTCGCCGGCGTTCAACGAGGCCCGGATGTCGGCTTTGCGGTTGTTGCGCAAATCGGCCTGGGTGATGCGGTTTTCGCTAAGTGGACCGATGTAGATCGGTGGATAGGCCGACCAGCGCCTCTTCGGGTATGGCATCGGCAGTGGTTGCTCCTCCGTGCCAAAGGCAGGGCCATCAAGCAACTGCATCAATAACGGTGTGATGGCGGCAAAGGCGATGGCCATCAGTGTTTCCGCCTGGCTCGCTTCCGCCTCCGGCAATGCCTGTGCGTTCTGGATCGCCCTTACCTGCTGGCGCACCTGCGCGATGAGCGCTCGTTTCTCCGGTGTCCGGCATTCGGGCCGACTTTCGATGCTGGCTATGAAGACCTCCACCGGCATCGGGTCGCTGGAGATAGTGAGACGGGCTGCGCGACCTTCGCCGACAAAGTAGAGCGAATGATTGTGGCCGTCGGAAGCTCGGAACCTTTGCTGCCGCAGCCACCATTGCGCTACCCTGACCGCCGCGCCCCGCACGGCGCTGATGAAGCGCCGGCCGAGATTGACAATCCACGCCACCACCTTGTCGAGCGCCTTGTCGATCGGGGCGCGGATTTTGGCGATCAATCCGGTGACAGCATCCGCCACCTTGCCCAGGCCTGCGATTCGCGCCAGGAAACTGATCACCAACGTCAGCAACCCCGCCATTGTCTGCTCGACCCGGTTGGCGGCCGGGGCGATGTTCCCTGCGGCAATCGCGGCGATGCCATCGATGAACGCTGCCGCCACCTGCGCGATCTGGCTCAGCCGCTCCACGAAGAACATGATCGTGTTGTAGGTGGCGACGATCGCCTGGATCAAGGCACCAGCAGGTGAGAGCAGCGACAGCAGCTTGGTGATTGCCGCCTCGACCACTTTCGATTTCACGAAATCCATGATGGCGTCAATTGCCATTCCGGCTCCTCCGACGGCACCCTGCGGCTGTGGGATGCCAGCAGCGGCAAGCCGCTCGGCCCGCCGCTTCAGGGCCACATCGGGGGGGTGTTGTCGGTGGCGTTCAGCCCCGATGGCCGCCGCATCGTCTCCGGCTCAAGAGACAAGAGCCTGCGCCTATGGGATGCCAGCAGCGGCAAGCAGCTGGGCCCTCCGCTTCAGGGCCACACCGCTGATGTGAACTCAGTGGCGTTCAGCCCCGATGGCCGCCGTATCGTCTCCGGCTCATACGACAACACTCTGCGCCTGTGGGATGTCAGCAGCGGCAAGCCGCTCGGCCCGCCGCTTCAGGGCCACACCCAGTTGCTGGAGCGGGGTCAAAGACATCCGCATCATCCAAAAACTGATGGGCCACCGGGATGTGAGCACCACAATGATTTACACCCATGTCCTCAACCGAGGCCCCCTCGGGGTACGCAGTCCAGCGGACATTGTGTAGCGTACTGAACATGTGGTTATCGGACCCGTGAACCATGGTTATCTTGAGCAGGCCTGTCGCGAGATCGTATGCGGGATCAGGGATATCAAAGACCTGCCGAGGCCAGTTCGCCGTGGTTCACGGAAAGGAGTGGCTCATATGCCCTGGTTCACGGAACCAGCTAAGAAAGCGTTGGAAAGATGCAAACAGCCTTATACGCATGGCTCCTTGCCTGAATCTGTGAGATCGGCTGCAGGAGCTTTTCCCCTTCTCAGTGGACGAAGCGAGGCTATGGTGAGAAGCATGTGGGGGGGCCTGTTTGTCGCCAACCGTCTTCCGAGAAGGAGAATTTCGGTTTTTCTTCTTCTCTCGAGAAGAAAGCCGTAGGCACATCCATGTCAGCCACCCGGATGGTGAGGCGAAGTTCTGGCTAGAACCGACCATTGAACTCGCCCGCAATATCGGGCTAGGCTCGGCAAAGATGAAAGAGGCAGAGCGCCTCATCAAGACCCGCAAAAAGGAGATCACTGATGCTTGGAACAACCACTTCGGGGGCTGAGGTCACCAATGTTTCTGGATATTGCGTCTGGATACTTCTTGATGATGAGGAGCTTGCACTTCCGTACTCAGAGTTTCCTTGGTTCAAGGCAGCCACGATTCAGCAGATCCTCAATGTCCTGCGGCCTACGGCCGACCACCTGTTTTGGCCTGACTTAGATATTGACGTATCTGTCGAGTCGATACGCCATCCTGAGAGGTTTCCTCTACGGGCGAAGAGCACTTTCCAACCAGCCCCTTGAGTGGACAGGCCGCCATAAACTCCCTGCTACGCCACCGCAAGCTTCCTACCTGCCACTCAGGGGCAGCGTTAGGCGCACTGCTTGCGAAGTGGCCTGCATCCTGAAGCGCGTTTACGACCAAAGCCAGCCCATTAAATGCATCATTATTGTAAATTAATATGAATACTTGTCGTCATGCCCGCGAACCACACCAGCCTAGAGGAGGCGAAACCTCAGAGATTTGGCAGGCTCCAATGAATCTGTATCTAGCTCACTTCCTTCGTGCTAGCACTTCGAGAAAGGCAAGAGACTTACTGGAATATATTGCGAAGACTATCAAAAAAGAGGTTAGATCTGCAAGCCTGGGGAAAAGCATTTATTGGTTAATTCCATGCGCCTTAATTTTTGCTTTTCACCTAGGATTCAACCATGTCGCATCAGCCACAACAATCGAGGAGAAGCTAACACAGGATAAAACGACATTAGAAATACAGAAATTACGAAAAGAGATTTCATCCATTGATTCTGAACCTCTATATCAAGTAGGCCCTATTTTTATCGCGCTAATCGCGGCTATTGTTTCGTTTTGGAGCGCATTGCAGTCTCAGCAAAGCAGTGCAAAAGCCATATCTGCCCAAGAGGCTGCTTCAAAAAGTGATAGAGTTTCTCGTCTTCTGAGTGAATTAGGGAATGAGAGCCCTGCAATACGAGCAGCCACTATCCAGGCCTTGGGTGAATATGCTTCGTCAATCGCCTACCTCATTAACTTTATCAAGCACGAGCGCGACCAATCAGTACTTGATACTCTATATTCTACAATTGCCCTCAACAAGCAGAAGTCGATAGACTTGCTATGCGACTTATCAATTAGGCTAGATAATCAGAAAAAGCTGATTGCAGGAAAACTTCTGGCTCAAGGAATCGACACTGATAAAGTCAGTGAACTACTAGACATGCCAAAATCATATCTCGTAAAATGGCGAGATAGCTCTTTTGGCAAACGACATATAGAAAGCGTAAGGACGAGGCTAGAATTCCTTGAAAGTTCCTCTCGGGAGCAAACTATATCCCAGCAAAATAAGGATTTAGCGGAAGAGAAAGACAAGGCCGCTTCAACGTATCGCAACCTTTTAAGCGCAGTCGAGACAACGCTAAAATTAATGTCTAGAGATGGCAATCCTGTTATTATACATGAAGCCAACTTTTCAGGAATTATACTGGATGATCTGATCATGTCTGCCTGGGAATTCAGGAATTGCATTTTACATGATTCTAGTTTCCGTAGAATTACAGGTCATGGAATTGTGTTTGATAACTGCATATTAGACAATACCAACTTTAAGGAAAGCGACATTGCGGATTCACGCTTTACTAGCTGCTCAGCAAATCATTGTAGATTTTCGGGCGCACGGATGATTCGAGGAAATTTTCATGGAATAAGGGCCTACAGTGCCTCATTTATTGCTGCCAAAATACACAAAGCAGACTTTAGCAAGGCAAGCCTTGTCCAGTCTTTGTTTGATAGCGCTACAGGTGAAGAGGCGAACTTTGAAGACGCCGTAATGATGGGAGCACAAGTAAAACAAGCAGTGTTGCCAAGGGCTAACTTTAGGAATTCAAGCCTCGATGGAGCGGATTTTTCGGGGACAAATATAACTGAGATCGAAATGAAGGGTGCATCGACGACAGGAACTAAAGGTCTGTCTTGAGGGAGGAGCCTAGCAATCCTCTTGCAGCGGACCAGGACAAATCTACAGTGCTGAGTGCGGGGTTGCTTACCACCGCTGAAGGAGAGCGTTAGATAGCCCCAAGGGTCCCAGGGGCACCCCTAACCGCCATTGCGGCCCTCGGCCTGGCAGAAGCCACGCTCCAGCAGGCGATCCTTGCGTAGTTGTCATCACCGCCCTGGCTACTGGTGACCGTGCTGGTGGAAGGAGGAGTGGAGCAGCAGATCGAGGGATGCTCTGCGCGAGTCAGCCGTTTGGGCCTGCACCAGCAGGAAGCTGGCCTCCCGCAGGCGTCGCTCCAGATGCTGAAATCCTCCACGAACAGCACCTGGCCGTCGGCAAGTTCCGTCCCATCGACACAACGGAGGCAGAGCAGCACCAGATCGGCGATGTCCCAGGAGGTGATCCAATCGAGCCGTCCATCGAGCGGGTTTGGTGCCCCGGCCCTGCGCAGATGCGCGAAGGCCACACCTGCCAAAGCTTGGCCGCAGGCGACAGGCTCCAGCCAGCGATCCTGCAGGGCCGGAGGTGTCAGGGGGCTGCCCAGCAGTCCGGCTGCCGCCATGGCATCGAACCAGCGGCGCGGCACACCATGGCGATCGGTATTGGCTGCCGCCGCCGCGATGGCGCTCAGCAATGGTTCGTGGGCCCCAGCCAGGGCCAGCCCATCGGGGCCAGCGATATCCAGGTCCATCAATGGCTGGCGTTGATAGCGATCCTGATCGGTGGGAGCTAGCGCATCACCCACAACCCCGATCAGTGTGGCGGCAGGCCCTGCATCCGCGGTATGAGGATCCGTGTGCAGGACATCCTTGCGCTCTTTGCCGCTGGGCAGAGCAGCGAGTAGATCCTGGCCGATTTCCCCGATCTGGAACCGGAGGACTTGAAGTCCGCCTTGGGCTATGCAGCGCGGGAGATTGATCATCCCGTGCTGGTGGGATGACGCTCTGGGATGGGGCCTCCATGCCGTCGCGGTGCGCGATCTCGGCATGCACGATGACGCCTCCCCCAGCTTCGCCTATAGGAAGGTTTGTAAATCAGTCCAGCTGTTGCCAGTGCTCAGCATTTATCATTGGGTCCTTAGATGGCCTGCCTAGACGTTTGCCTGATAGCTGGCTCTACAAGTATGTTCAGACGATCGATCTCGATCGTCTGCTTGCTGCAGGGCAATCACAGGGTGTTGCCTTCGAACTACCCATGCCGCAGCCGGGCGAGATGCCTAGTTACGTCTTTCCAGGCCAGGGTAAGACGCGCTATCCGGCGATCTGGTCTGTTTCCGCCAATATCGAGTGCAACGGATTAATGGTCGGTGCTGGTAGCGTTTTCCTGGGCAGAGGGG
>JBIPMZ010000098.1:0-7730 GCA_044376165.1 Cyanobium sp. | reverse complement strand
CACATCGTCGAGGGAGGCGAACAGGCGGGAGCGGTCATCGCTGGAGCGCACCGGGAAGGCGGGCCGGGTGGAGCCGGGCTGTTCGGCGGTGAGGTAGTAGGCCCCGAGCACCATGTCCTGGGATGGGGTGATGATCGGCTCGCCGGTGGCGGGGGAGAGGATGTTGTTGCTGGCGAGCATCAACATGCGGGCTTCGGTCTGGGCCTCGATCGCCAGGGGAACGTGCACGGCCATCTGGTCGCCGTCGAAGTCGGCGTTGAAGGCGGGGCAGACCAGGGGGTGCAGCTGGATGGCGCGGCCATCCACCAATTTGGGCTCAAACGCCTGAATGCCAAGGCGGTGCAGGGTGGGGGCCCGGTTGAGCAGGATCGGGTGCCCTTCGATCACCTCCTGCAGCACCTGCATCACCTCATCATCGGCCCGCTGGATGAGCTTCTTGGCGGCCTTGATGTTGTTGACGATGTTCTGGCGAATCAGGCGATGGATCACGAACGGCTGGAAAAGCTCGATCGCCATCTCCTTCGGCAGACCGCACTGGTGCATCTTGAGCTTTGGACCGACGACGATCACCGAGCGGCCGGAGTAGTCGACCCGCTTGCCGAGGAGGTTTTGGCGGAAGCGGCCCTGCTTGCCCTCGATGATGTCGCTGAGGGATTTGAGCGGTCGGTTGTTGGCCCCCACCACGGTGCGACCGCGGCGGCCGTTGTCGATCAGGGCGTCGACGGCCTCCTGCAACATCCGCTTTTCGTTGCGGACGATGATCTCGGGGGCGAGGATCTCCTGCAGCCGCGCCAGGCGGTTGTTGCGGTTGATCACCCGCCGATAGAGGTCGTTGAGGTCGCTGGTGGCAAAGCGGCCACCATCGAGCTGCACCATCGGCCGCAGGTCGGGGGGAATGACCGGGATCACATCCAGCACCATCCACTCCGGGCGGGCGCTGGTGGCGATGAAGTTGTCGATCACCCGTAGGCGCTTGATCAGCTTGGCCCGCTTTTGGCCCTTGCTGGCACTGATCTCCTCCCGCAACTGCTCGGCGATCTCGGCGAGGCTGAGATCTTCGAGCAGCCGTTTGAGCGCCTCGGCACCAATACCGACAATGGGCTCATTCTCTATTTCGGAATCCTCAGCAAAAATCTCATCCTCGATCTCCAGCCACTCATCCTCGGTGAGCAGCTGCTTATAGGTGAGATCCTTGTGGTCGCCGGGATCGAGCACCACGTAACAGTTGAAGTAAACGATCTGCTCCACATCCCGCAGGGGCATGTCGAGCAGGATCGCCACGTAGCTGGGGATCCCCTTCAGGTACCAAACGTGGGAGACCGGCGCCGCCAGCTTGATGAAGCCCATGCGGTGGCGCCGCACCCGACTCTCGGTGACCTCCACGCCGCAGCGCTCGCAGACGATGCCGCGGTGGCGCACCCGCTTGTACTTGCCGCAATGGCATTCCCAGTCTTTGGATGGGCCGAAGATCTTCTCGCAGAACAGCCCGTCCATCTCGGGCTTGAGGGTGCGGTAGTTGATCGTCTCCGGCTTGGTGACCTCACCCACCACCTGGCCGTTGGGCAGGGTGCGCTGCCCCCACTGCATGATCCGATCGGGGGAAGCGAGCGTGATCCGAACGTAATCGAAGTGATTCTCAGTGCGGAGGTTGCTGTTGGACATGGGAACCGGGCGCGCGGGTGGAAGAGGGGACGGAAGGGGGAGCGGAGCCGGGGGCGGGCTCCGCCGCTGGCAATTCAGTCGTCGTCGTAGTCCGCGACGCCGAGGGACTCGTAGGTGGGCCGGCTGGGGGTGCTGCGGCGGGGATTGACGTCCTGCATCAGATCCACCTCTTCGCCCGCGTCGGTGTAGACCGCGATGTCGAGACCGAGGGACTGGAGCTCGCGCATCAACACCTTGAACGATTCCGGCGTACCGGGACGGGGGATCGGCTTGCCCTTGACGATGGCGTTGAGCGCTTCGTTGCGCCCCTGCATGTCGTCGGATTTGACGGTGAGCAGCTCCTGCAGGGTGTAGGCGGCGCCGTAGGCCTCCAGGGCCCACACCTCCATCTCGCCCAAGCGCTGGCCGCCCTGCTGGGCCTTGCCGCCCAGGGGCTGCTGGGTGACGAGGGAGTAGGGGCCGGTGGAGCGGGCGTGAATCTTGTCATCGACAAGGTGCACCAGCTTGAGGATGTGGGCATAGCCCACCGTGACCGGCTGATCAAAGGGTTCGCCGGTTCGGCCATCGATCAAGGTGATCTTGCCGGGGTGCTCGGGGTTGTACACCCAATCTTTGCCGGGCTGGCGGGCCGCCTCCTCGAGGTAGGCGGTGACGGTGTTTTTGGAGGTCTCGTCGCCGTGCATCTCATCGAAGGGCACCACCTTGACGCGGGCGTTGAGGTGGGAGGCCGCCCAGCCCATCAAGCATTCGAACACCTGGCCGACATTCATGCGGCTCGGCACGCCCAGGGGGTTGAGCACGATGTCGATCGGCGTGCCATCGGGCAGGTAGGGCATGTCCTCGCGGGGAAGGATGCGGCTGATGATGCCCTTGTTGCCGTGGCGGCCGGCCATCTTGTCCCCCACCTGAATCTTGCGGCGCTGGGCCACATACACCCGCACCACCATGTTGGCGCCTGGCGGCAGCTCATCCCCCTGCTCCCGGGTGTAGATGCGCACGTCGACCACCCGACCCCGCTCGGTGCTGGGCACCCGCAGGGAGTTGTCGCGCACGTCGCGGGCCTTTTCGCCAAAGATGGCGCGGAGCAGCTTCTCCTCGGGCGGCTGGTCGGATTCACCCTTGGGGGTCACCTTGCCCACCAGGATGTCGCCACTTTCCACGTAGGCGCCGATGCGGATGATGCCCATCTCATCGAGGTTGCCGAGGCTCTCTTCAGCGACGTTGGGGATCTCGCGGGTGATCTCCTCCGGGCCGAGCTTGGTTTGCCGGGCTTCGATCTCGTACTTCTCGATGTGAACCGAGGTGTAGAGATCGTCCTGCACCAGGCGATCGCTCACCAGGATGGCGTCCTCGTAGTTGTAGCCCTCCCAGGGCATGTAGGCGATGAGCACGTTTTGCCCCAGGGCGATCTCTCCCCCTTCGCAAGCGGAGCCGTTGGCCAGCACCTGGCCGGCGATCACCGTGTCGCCCAACCGCACGATCGGGCGCTGGTTGAGGCAGGTGTCCTGGTTGGAGCGCTGGTATTTCTGCAGCTGGTGCACATGCTCGTTGCCCTGCTCATCGCGGATCACGATCAAGGTGGCGTCCACGAACGTGACCGTGCCGTTGACGCGGGTGATCGGAACCATGCCGGAGTCGCGCGCCACCTGGGTCTCCAGACCGGTGCCCACCAGCGGCCGCTCGGGGCGCAGCAGGGGCACCGCCTGGCGCTGCATGTTGGAGCCCATCAGGGCGCGGTTGGCGTCGTCGTGCTCCAGGAAGGGGATCAAGGAGGTGGCCACGGAGATCACCTGTACCGGCGAGAGCTGCACGTAGTCCACCTGGGTGGGCGGCACCGTTTCGAAGTCTTGGCGGTAGCGCACGGGCACCAGGTCGGCGGTGATGCGGCCCTGGGCGTCCGTGGCCACGTCCCCGGGGGCGACCCGGCATTCGTCCTCCAGGTCGGCGGAGAGGTAGATGGGGGCGCCCTGCTTGTTCACCACCCCGTTCTCCACCTTCCAGAACGGCGTCTCGATGAAGCCGTACTCGTTGACGCGGGCGTGGGTGGCGAGGGAGCCGATCAGGCCGGCATTGGGCCCTTCCGGGGTTTCGATCGGGCAGATGCGGCCGTAGTGGGAGGGGTGGATGTCTCGCACGGCGAAGCCGGCCCGCTCGCGGGTGAGACCACCGGGGCCGAGGGCGCTGATGCGGCGCTTGTGGGTGAGCTCGGCCAGGGGATTGGTCTGATCCATGAACTGGCTCAGCTGGCTGGAGCCGAAGAACTCCTTGATCGCCGCCACCAGGGGCTTGGGGTTCACGAGCTGGGCCGGGGTGAGGGAATCGGTCTCACCGACGGTCATGCGCTCCTTGATGATCCGCTCCAGCCGGTTGAGGCCGACGCGCACCTGGTTTTGGAGCAGTTCGCCCACCGAGCGGACGCGGCGATTTCCCAGGTGGTCGATGTCGTCGAGGGTGGCGCCGCCGACATCGAGCTCGAGGTTGATCAGGTAGTCGATGGTGGAGAGCACATCCTCGGGGGTGAGGGTGCGGGTGGCATCGGGGATCGTGAGCCGCAGCTTCTTGTTGATCTTGTAGCGGCCAACCCGACCCAGGTCGTAGCGCTTTGCATCGAAGAAGCGGCTGTGCAGCAGCTGCTGACCGCCGCTGACGGAGGGGGGTTCGCCGGGCCTGAGCTTTTTGTAGAGCTCCAACAGGGCCTGATCTTCGGAGGCGATGCCTTCGTCGTTGGCGGCCTCGATCGACTTCTGGTAATACTCCGGGTGACGCAGCTTGTCGAGCACGTCGTTGTCGGAGAGACCGATGGCACGCATCAAGACGTGCGCATTGATCTTGCGGGTTTTATCGACCCGCACATGCAGCAGATCGTTTTTGTCGGTTTCGAACTTCAGCCAGGCGCCGCGGTTGGGGATGAGGCTGGCATTAAAGGTTTTGCGACCGTTTTTGTCCTGCTCATCTTTGAAATACACCCCGGGGCTGCGCACGATTTGGTTGACGATCACCCGCTCTGCGCCATTGATGATGAACGTGCCGCGCTCCGTCATCAACGGCAGCTCGCCGATGAATACCTCCTGCTCCTTGATCTCTCCGGTTTCCTTGTTGATGAGACGGCAGGTGACGTACATCTGGGACGCGAAGGTGGCATCGCGACGCTTCGCCTCCTCCACATCGTGGCGGGGACGCTTGAGGCGGTACTCTGTGCCGATGAAGTGGAGCTCGAGCTTGCCGGTGTAGTCGGTGATCGGCGAGAAGCTGTCGAGTTCCTCGATCAGCCCCTTCTCGAGGAACCACTTGAAGCTGGCCCGCTGCACCTCCACCAAATCGGGCAGGTAGGTGACGGTCTTGGCGACCTGGATCGCGCTGCTCATGCGGGGGAACTGCGGGACGGGGGACGGGGATGGGCTGGAAGCCCGGGGCCGGAACGGAAAAGCCCCGCGTGAATCGATGCGGGCGACGACAACAGGCGCAACAACCATGATCCTTTCCTCCGTGAAGGAGGCAGGAGGATCGGTTGTGCGCCTAGGGTTCTCGCAACGGGGCAAGAACGGGGGATTCAGCCGGGGGAGCCGCTGCCCGGGGAGGCGAGGCGACTGGGGGAGTCATCGGTGACTGGATCGACAAAGGGAGCGCTTCCGCTTCCAGGCCAATAAACCACTATACACAGAGGGGTGCCAGGGAGAAGAGACGGGCCGCATTCGCCGTGCTGACCCGGGCTACCTCAGCCAGGCTCTCCCCCCGCAGCTCCGCGACGCGGGCCGCCACCGCCGCCACAAAGGCGGGTTCGTTGCGCTGGCCGCGCCGGGGCACCGGAGCGAGGAACGGACAGTCGGTCTCCACGAGGTAGCGGTCGGCGGGCACCTGGCGGGCGCAGGCGTGGGTGGCCTCCGCGCGCGGGAAGGTGACGGTGCCGCTGAAGCTGATGAACAGCCCGAGCGCCAGAAAGCCCTCCATCTCCTCGGGGGTTCCCCCCCAGCAGTGCATCACCCCGCGGGGAGCGCGGCCGCGCTCGCGCCGGCGGCCCAGCTCCTCCAGCATCGGCGCGGCGGCATCGCGGCAGTGGATGATCACCGGCAGATCGAGATCCACCGCCAGATCGAGCTGGGGACCCAGCACCGCCAGCTGCTCCTCCAGGTTTTTTTGGCGGAAGAGATCGATCCCGAGCTCGCCAATCGCCACCACGCGCGGATCGGATTCGGCGGCGGCCCGCAGCTGCGCGGCGGTGTCGTCACGCCAGTGCTGGGTGTCGAGGGGGTGGACACCCACCGAATAGCGAAGCTCGGGCAGCCGATCGGCCAGGGCGCGGATCGCCGGAATCTCCGACGGCTCGACGCAGGCATGCACCAGGGCCGTCACCCCGGCCTCCCGCCAGCGGGCCGCCACCGCGTCGAGGTCGTCCTCGAAGTTGCGAAACACGAGGTGGCAGTGGGAATCCACCAGCGCTGGCGCCGCCGGGGGGTCTGGGTGGGACGGGGGGCTGGCGCTCATCGGTGAGACGACCGGCAACGGGGTGGCAGCCCCATCGGGATGGGGGGGATCAGGAGGCAGGGTCGAATTCCTGGACGGCGGGAGCGGCCGCCGCGCCAGCGGGCTCCAGGGCCCGGCGCACCGCCACCGTGAGGCGGGACTTCTGGTTGGCGCCCGTGTTGCGGTGCAGGACCCCCACCTTGACGGCCTTATCGATCTTGCTGAAGGCGGCACTCATGCTCTTCTGCACAGCCTCTCGCACCTCCCCGTCGGCGGAGGGGCCACAGGCGGCGCAGGCGCTGAAGCAGCGCTTGATCAACGTGCGTACCGCCGACTTGTAGGAGCGGTTGCGCAGGCGGTTGCGCTCCGCAATCTCAATGCGCTTTTTCGACGATTTGTTATTGGCCACAGGATGCGGGCAGGGACTGGGCAAACCAAGAGCCTATCAAGCCGGCGCCGCCCTCCCCGCCGGCCGGAGCCCTAGCGTCCCTGCAGCGCCCTCTCCGCCGGACCGCCTTGGTCGCCTCCCCGCCTGCCCCCGCCCCCGTTCCCGAGGAACCCGCCGCCCTCGCGATCCCCTGCCTGCGGGATGCCGAGGCCGCCCGGCGGCGACTGCGGGTCATCGCCGATCGCACCGGCGGCGGTCGCCTGGCCCGCGAGGAGGAGAAGGTGGGGGAGATCCTGGAGGCGGTGCGCCGCGGCGGCGATGCGGCGCTGCTGGCGTTGAGCGAGCGCTTCGATGGCGTCCGCCCCGATCCTCTGCGCATTCCGGAGGCACGGCTGGCGGAGGCCTGGGAGGCCACCCCACCGGCCCTGCAGGAGGCCCTCGATCTGGCCCATGACCGGGTGCTGGCGTTCCACCAGGCCCAGAAGCCGGCGGATCTGGCCCTTGAAGGCCCCCACGGCGAACGGCTCGGCCGCCGCTGGCGACCCGTGGAACGGGCGGGGCTCTACGTGCCCGGAGGCCGGGCCGCCTACCCCAGCACGGTGCTGATGAACGCGGTGCCGGCCCGGGTGGCGGGGGTGGAGCGCCTCGTGATGGTCACCCCCCCCGGCCCCGGCGGCGAGCCCAGCCCGATCGTGCTGGCGGCAGCCCACCGGGCGGGCGTGCGGGAGGTGTACCGGATCGGGGGCGCCCAGGCGATCGCCGCCCTGGCCTGGGGCACCGAATCGATCCCGCGGGTGGATGTGATCAGCGGGCCGGGGAACCTCTGGGTGACCTTGGCCAAGAAGGCCGTCTACGGACGGGTGGGCATCGACTCCCTGGCCGGGCCGAGCGAGGTGCTGGTGATCGCCGACGGGGGGGCCCGCCCGGAGCAGGTGGCGGCCGATCTGATGGCCCAGGCCGAGCACGACCCCCTGGCCGCGGCGATCCTGATCACCACCAGCGAGGCGTTGGCGGCGGCGGTGCCGGCCGCGATCGAAGCCCAGCTGCGCCACCACCCCCGCGCCGCGATCACCCGCACGGCCCTCAACGATTGGGGTCTGATCGTGGTGGCCCGCGACCTCGACCAGGCGGCGGAGCTCAGCGACACCTTCGCCCCGGAGCACCTGGAGCTGCTGGTGGACGACCCCGAGGCCCTGGCGGAGCGGATCCACCACGCCGG
>JBIPMZ010000097.1:0-7764 GCA_044376165.1 Cyanobium sp. | reverse complement strand
GGGGCCCGGCCGGCCCGCCGGCCCCGAGCCGCTCGACGCCATCCTGGTGGCCGCCTCCGGCTGCGGCCACACCCTCAAGGCCTACGCAGCCCTGCTGGAGGGCGATCCGGCCGCGGCCCGCTTCGCTGCCTCCGTCGCCGACATCCAGGAGTACCTGGAGCGGATGGGGTTGAGCGAGGCGTTCCGCCGGTCCCTTCGCCCTCTCCGCCACCCCGACGGCAGCCCCGCCACGGCGGAGCGCCCCCTGCGGCTGGCCTACCACGACGCCTGCCACATGCTGCACGGCCAGGGGATCCGCGACCAGCCCCGCGCCCTGCTGCGCCGCATCCCCCACGTGCAGATCCGCGAGGCCACCGAGGCGGGGGTCTGTTGCGGCAGCGCCGGCATCTACAACCTGGTGCAGCCCGAGGAGGCCGCCGAGCTGGGGCGCCTCAAGGTGGCTGATCTGAGCGGCACCGCCGCCGATCTGGCGGTCAGCGCCAACATCGGCTGCACCCTTCAGCTCCGCCAGCACATGCCGGCGGCGGCCCGCCCGATTCCCGTGCGCCATCCGGTGGAGCTGCTGGCCGAGAGCTTCGCAGGGCCGGATTGAGCCCAGGGCCCTCTTGCGGCCGGCGGCAGCTCAGGTCGCCTCCAGCCGTCGCCACACCTCCAGCAAGGTGTCGGCGTCGCCGAGGTTGCCGGGCAGGGTGAGCACGGGCAGCCCCGCCGCCCCGGGGGCCCCGCCCTGCCGCCCCCGCACCAGGGAGAGCCCGGGCAGAAGCTGGCCCTCCAGTTCCACTGCCGCCAGCTCCAGCCCGTCGGCCAGCAGGGTGTGGCTGGTGATGCCCCCTTTGCTGATCACGTAGCCCAGCCGCGGGGCCAGGGCGCTCGCCAGCCGGGCCATGACGGCGGCGAGGGTCAGCCCGAGGGTGCGCCGCTCGGCGGCGTGGCGGCAGGCGATCTCCCCGCGGCTGGTGTGGAGCACCGGCGTGCGTCCCGCCGCCAGCTGGGCCTCCAGGGCTTGACGCCACTCCTCTTCCAGGGAGGCCAGCAGCGGCTGGGGGAGGGGGCCCTCCAGCACCCGCTGGATGCGGGCCACCGGGATCTCCACGGCGCCGCAGCCGCCCTGGGCCAGCAGCCGCTCCAGCTGGGCATCGGCCAGGGGCACGTGCGAGCCCACCAGCACCAGGCCCGGGCCCCCGGCGCCGTTGGCCCCCCGGCGCCGGAGCCCCGCCAGCGCGGCCGCCTCCAGGGGCGGCGCCGGTAGCTCCGCCAGGCCGTTGAGCAGGGAGGCGGCGCTTTGGAACAGGAAGCGGCGAGGCCGCCCCCAGCGCTCCGCCCCATCCGCGGCGCTCAGCTCCCGCACCGCCGCCCCCAGCGCCGCCAGGTGCTCCGGCCGCTCCGCGTCCACCGCCACGCAGGCGTTGCCGCTCAGCGCTGCCAGCTGCCCCCGCAGGCTGGCGCCATCCGCCTCCAGCTCCGCCAGGCCGATTCGCTGCACCGCGGCGGCCGGGATGCGACCGCCGCTCTTCTCCGCCACCCAATCGGGCAGGTGGCTGTTGCGGTAGCCGAACAGGCGGTCGCGGGCGAACTCGCTCTCGTGCACCGGCCGGCCGTGCAGCCGGTGCACGCCGTCCACGGTGGTGCGTCCCCCTTCGAGGAACGCGGGCACGAGGAAGGTGGCATCGAAGGGGCCCAGCTCCTCGGCGATCACGTCCACCTCCAGGGGGAAGTGGCCGCGCAGGGTGGAATCCCCCCGGCTCACCACCAGCCAAGGCGTGCCCCGTGCCGCGAGGGCCGGCCGCAGGGCGCGGCAGATCTCCCGCAGCCGCGCTTCGGCCGCCGCCGGCGCGAGGGCCCGGGTGTTCGCCAGCAGAAAGAGCAGCGGCGAGGGATGGGAGAGGCCTTCGGCGAGGGTCGTGGCGTCCCAGCGCAGCAGCAGCGGGCAGCTGTGCACGGTTTGGGAGCCGGTGGGGTCGTCGTCGATCACCACCACCTTGGGCCTTCCCGCCGCCAGCTCCGCCATGCCCGCGATTCCTGCCTTCGCCTGCGCCATGGCACCATCGTGCCGTGATGCGTCCTGCAGCCCACGAGTTGCCCGAACTGGTGCGCGACCTGCACCGGGAAGCCCGCGCCTGGCTGCCGGCCGGACTGGGCCGTCGCCTCGACTGGGGCCCGCCGCTCCATTCGCCCTGCGCGGTGCTCAGTTGCGGCGCTCTCGATCGCATCGTCGAGCACAACCCCGGCGATTTCACCCTCACCGTTGAGGCCGGCGCGCCGCTGGCGGCGGTGCAGGAGGCCCTCGCCCCCCACCGCCAGTGGCTGGCCCTCGATGCCCCCTGGGGCTCGGGGGACGGGAGCATCGGCGGCCTGGTGGCCCGCGGTCTGGCCGGCGGCTACCGCCAGCGCTACCTGGGGGTGCGGGACCAGCTGATCGGCCTGCGCCTGCTGCGGGCCGACGGGGTGGCGGCCCGGGCGGGGGGGCGGGTGGTCAAGAACGTGGCCGGCTACGACCTGATGCGGCTGCTCACCGGCAGCTGGGGGTCCCTTGGATTGATCACGGAGGTCACCCTGCGCACCCTGCCGCTTCCGCCGCACCGCCGCGGTCTGCTGCTGCAGGGTGCCCCCGAAGCGTTGGCGCCCCTGGCCCGCTGGCTCCTCGGCTCCTCCCTCACCCCGGAGCGGGTCGATCTCTGGAGCGCTCCCCTCGCCGCCGCCGCCGGCCTCCCTCCCCAGCCGCTGCTGCTGATCGCCCTGGCGAGCGTGGCGGCCGTGAGCCTGGAGGAGCAGGCGGGCGCCATCGCGGAGCGCACATCCCTGCCGCTGCGGCCGGTGGCGGCGGAGGCGCTGGGGCCGCTGCTGGCTCGGGCCCGCGGCGGCGAATCCCCCGCCGATCCGGCCGGCTGGCTGCTCCGCCTGGGGGTGCGCCCCGATTCCACCTTCGCCTTGCTGACGGCGCCGGAGCTCGCCGGCCTGCCCGTCGACCTGGCTGCCGGCAGCGGCCTCGGCACCGCCTGGGCGTCGGCAGCCGAGCTCCCGATCGCCCGCGTGCCGGAGCTGCGGCGGCGCTGCGAGGCCCTGGGGGGCTGGCTGACCGTGCTGCGGCAACCGGCCGGCGCCGGAGTACCCGCCTGGGGCGACGCCCCCGCCCGGGCCCTGATCGAGGCCGTCAAACAGCAGTTCGACCCCCTGGGTCAGCTGGCGCCAGGCCGACTCCCGGGAGTGGCGGCTCCCCGTACCCCCGAGGCGGCCTAAAGCTCGCTCACGCGATACCGGCAGCGCAATTCCAGGCTTTCGCCAGCGGCCAGCTCCAGCCGGCGGTCGCCGCTCGTCAGCGCCCCCCGGGGGCCCGTCCAGGGCTCCAGGCAGACCATCGGCCGCGGCGGGTCGGTCCAGATCACCACTAGGTCGAAGGGGGGTGTGGTTTCGAGGGTGATCGTGCGGCCGGCGGCGGGATCCAGCAGCCGCACCGGGCCGCGGGCCTCGCAGAGCAGGTCAACACCGCGCCCCAGGTCTTGCAGCTGGCTCTCCGTGGCATCCGGCTCCATCGTGTGGTGGTCGAGGCAGCGGGCTGGCAGGCCGGTGAGGTCGACAGCGGCCGGATCGCTCACCGCCAGGTAGGGGTGCAGGCCCAGGCTGAAGGGCATGGGGGCGCTGCCGCTGGCGCCGCGATGATGCACCCGGGCCTTGATGGCCAGGGCTTGCGGCTCGAGGCGATACTCCAGCTCGAGGCGAAAGGCGAAGGGGTAGTGGGCGCGGCTGGCTTCGTCGTCCTCGAGGCTCAGTCGCACCCCCTTATCGGCCAGTTCCTCCAGCTGCCAGGCCATGGTGCGGGCAAAGCCGTGCTGGGGGAGGGGGAAGGAGCCCTGGGGCAGGGGGAGGATGTCGTTCGGCAGGTTGCCGCAGATCGGAAACAACACCGGCACCCCCCCCCGCACCGAGAGGGAGGGATCCGCGAATCGCTCGGCGTCGAAATAGAGCATCTCGCGGCCCTCGCAGCGCCAGCCGCTCAACAGACCGCCGCGCTCGGGCACCAGCCGCAGGGCGGCGCCGCTGGCGGGATCGCTGTAGAGCCAGTGCTCGTAGGGCTCAGACGCACGGGCCAGCGGCATGGGCGGGCGGCGATTCCACAGCGACCCTAGCGGTGCGGGCCGCTGGAGCGGACTCCCCCGGCACCGACTCTGCCGAGGCCAACGCAGCCGGCAGGGAGGCCAACCACCCCAGCAGCGCGGCATTCACCTGATCGGGCACCTCATCGTGGGGGCAGTGGCCCGCCTCGAGCACCACCTCGCTGGTGGCCGCCGGTGCATGGCGCTGGAAGGCGGCCCGGCGGCCGGGGGCATGGATCCAGGGGTCGCGGATGCCCCACACCAGCAGCAGCGGGCAGGCCAGCTCGGCGAAAAGCTGGTCGAGGGGCTGGCCCCGGGGGATGTCGAACACGGTGCGGAACACGCCGAACGCCCCGGGGTCGAGGGAGGGCCGCCGGATCGACTCCACCAAGGCGTCATCCACGTTGGTGCGGTCGAGGTACACCTGCTGGAGCGTGCGGCGGATCGTGGACCGCCGCCGCAGGTTCTCGAACAGCAGTCGCTGCAGCACCGGACTCCGCAGCAGGGCGCCGCCGATGGTGCGGCGGGCGATGACGCCCCAGCCGGAGGGTTCGGTCTGTTCCTCCGCAAACGGCCCCGCCGCATTGAGCAGAACCACCCCCGCCGCCAACTCCCCCAGCGCGGCGCCGGCCGCCAGGGCGGCATAGCCCCCGAGCGAGTTGCCCACCAGCACGGTGGGCCGACCGATCCGCTCGCGCACGTAGGCGCTCAGTTGGTCGCGCCAGAGGGCTCCGCCGTAAGCGGGCCCCTCCGGTTTGGCGCTGCGCCCGAAGCCCAGGAGGTCGATGGCATGCACCTCGTGGTGACGGGCTAGCACCGGGATGTTGTGGCGCCAGTGGTCGGTGGAGGCCCCGAAGCCATGCACCAGCAGCAGGGCGGGACCTTCCGGCCGCTCGGGCGCCACGCGCAGGCCATGGACGGCGTGGCCCTGGAAACACCACCAGGGCTGTGGCGTTTCGGGGAGCTGGGGCATCAGGGCAGCGGGCCTCGGAGATCCAATGGGTGGATGCTAGGGAGCCAGCCAGGCCCTCCGATGCTTCTTCCCCTTCGCGATCTCGCCCCCCTCGTGCCGGGGATCGCCCTGTGGGCCTTGGCCCTTTACCTGCCGCTCACCGCCACGCTCACCCCGCTGGAGCGCAGCCTGGCTGCCGGCCCCCTCGATTCCACCGTGCAGCAGGTGCTGCTGGTGCTGGCGGGCTTGGCCCTGGCCCTGGCGGTGGGCCTGGGCAGCGAGGTGGCCGTGAGCTGGGCCCTGGGCCCCGGCTGGGCCTCCAGCTTGGGCCTGATGGCGGTGTTGGCGGGTCTGTTTTGGGGCCTGGCCAGCCGCCGGGATGACCCCCCAACCTGAGCGGGGAAGGGAGGGTCGGGCTGCCGCGCCGCCGCAGCCGTCAGTCAGGGGGAGGGTTCTGCAGCGGCGGTCGCTCGCGAGGAGAGCACCAGGCGCAGCAGCAGCGGCGCCAGGAAGGTGGTGCCGATCACCATCAGGAGGATGCCGGCCTCCAGGGAGGGGGGGAGCAACCCGGCCTGGCTGCCGAGGCCGAGGAAGATCAGTCCCACCTCACCCCGGGGCAGCATCCCCAGGCCCACCAGCAGGCGGTCGGTGGGCTGGCGGCTGATGTAGCCCCAGCCCGCGGCCACCTTGCCCACGATCGCCACCACCAGCAGGAACAGGGCCACCACCAGGCCCTCCCGGTTGGCGGGATCGAAGGGGTTGAGCACCGAGAGGTCCATGCCGGTGCCGATCAGCACAAAGAACACGGTGGCGAAGAGGGCCACCAGGGGTTGCACCGTTTCCTGGATCGCCTTGGTGTGCTTGGAGGCGCTGAGGATCAGGCCGGCGGCGAAGGCGCCAAGGGCCGCCTCCAGACCGATCGCCTGGGCGGCGAAGCAGCAGAGGCTGAGCACCACAAAGGCGGCCACCGGCACCTCACCAGGGGCCTTGAGGTGGTCGATCAGCCAGTCGAAGGCCGGGGCGGCGGTGCGGCTGAGGAACAGGGCCGCCGCCACGAAGACCACTGCGGCGGCCAGAAGCTTGAGGATCGGCCCGGCGGAGATGGCGTCCCCCCCGGCCAGGGCCACCACCACCGCGAGGATCACGATCCCGAGGATGTCGTCGAGCACGGCGGCGCCGATCACGATCTGGCCCTCCCGGGTCTTGAGGTACCCCAGCTCGCCGAACACGCTGGCGGTGATGCCGATGCTGGTGGCGGTCATCGCGGCGCCGGCGAAGATCGCCAGAATCGGGGACAGGTGGAAGAAGAAGAGCAGGCCGAGGGTGCCCAGGGCGAAGGGAAGAACCACCCCGGTGAAGGCCACGGTGGCGGCCTGCGCCCCCACCGCCATCAACTCCTCGAGTTCGCTCTCCAGGCCGGTGAGGAACAGCAGCGCATAGAGCCCGAGCACCGACACCTGTTGCAGGCCCGGGAAGCTTTCGTTGTAGAGCTCCTGCACCTGGGCCGCGCTCACGCCGGAGAGTGAGCCCACCAGCTCGAGCAGCCATTGGCTGATGTGCCCCCCCGTTTCGGGGGGCAGGAGGAGGTGGAGGCCGCTGATGCCGATCAGGACACCCGCCAGCAGCTCACCGAGGATCGTGGGGAGCGAAAAACGCGCCATCAGCTCCGCCATCGCCCGGGCGGCGATGAAGAGCACCAGGAAGCGTCCCACCTCGATCAAGGTCGCGGCGACTTCCACCGAATGATTGCCGATCTCAAGCAGCAGGGGCTCGACCAGCAGGGGCGGCATGGGCAGGGGGGCGCTTCGGGCGACCTTAGGTCCGCGTCCCGGCGGCCGAGCGATTGTCCTGGATCGCAGGGATTCCCCCGGGGTGGACCTGGCATCCCTGGCTACCGTTGCAGAGAAACCACCCCCCTCCGCTGCGTCGCGCGCCCCTTCATGACCGAACTCCAGCCCCTCAACCTGCGGCTGCCCACCCCCGGCTGTTACGCCGATGCGGATCGCAGCGGTCTGGAGTCGGCAGATGTGTTCGATGGCATGACCGAACACCTCTTCTACACGCTGGGGAAGTTGGCCCCCAGCGCCAGCCGCCACGATCTCTACATGGCGCTGAGCTACGCCGTGCGCGACCGGCTGATGACCCGCTATCTGGCGGGCATCGAGGCGATCAACGCCACCCCCACCCGGGTGGTCGCCTACCTGTCGGCGGAGTTTCTGATCGGTCCCCAGCTCAACAACAACCTGCTGATGCTGGGTATTCAGAAGGAGGCGGCGGAGGCGCTGCGCAGGTTTGGCATCAATGACCTCGATGAAATTCTTGATGTGGAGGAGGAGCCGGGGCTGGGCAACGGCGGGCTGGGTCGGCTGGCCGCCTGCTTTTTGGAGTCTTTGGCATCGTTGCAGATCCCGGCCACGGGCTATGGCATCCGCTATGAATTCGGCATCTTTGACCAGCTGATCCGCGACGGCTGGCAGGTGGAGATCACCGATAAGTGGCTCAAGTCGGGATGGCCATGGGAGATCCCCCACCCCGACCAGGCCTGCTTCGTGGGGTTCGGGGGCCGCACCGAGAGCTACCGCGACGATACCGGCCGCTACCGGGTGCGGTGGATCCCCGCCGAGCATGCCATCGGCGTTCCCCACGATGTGCCGGTGCTCGGCTACCGGGTGAACACCTGCGACCGCCTGCGGCTGTGGAGGGCAGATGCCACGGAATCCT
>JBIPMZ010000096.1:0-7789 GCA_044376165.1 Cyanobium sp. | reverse complement strand
GCCTGCTGATCGGTGGGGCGGCGCTGCTCGTCCTGGTGCTGCTGATCGGCTGGCTGGCCACCCCGGCGGCGGCCTTCGGGCCGGGGGGTGCGGTGATCGCCTGGGCCGAAGCCACCCACCCCTCCTCCCTGCAGCTGCTGGCCTTGGCCGCGCTCCGGGCAGCCTCCACCACCGCGGCGGTGCTGGCGGGGGGCTGCGGTGGGGTGTTTGTCCCCTTTCTGGCGATCGGCGATCTGAGCGGCCGGGTCTTTGCCGCACCGTTCGGGATCCCGGAAGACCTGGCCGGTGCCGCGGGCGCTGCAGCGGGCATTGCGGGCGGCTACCGGTTGCCGCTCACGGCGGTGGCAATGGTGCTCGGCGTCGGCGGTCCGCAAGGAGCCCAGCTCACCAGCCTGGCCACGGTGGTGGTGGCCGCCCTCTCCGGCCTCCTCACGGCAAGGATCGCCAACACGCTCTCCTCGAAGCTGCGAGCCCTGCTTGGGGAAAGGGTGCGGTCCAGGCCCTAGTCGCAGAAGAAAAGCTCAACGCAGGCTGATGGCCGCCACCACCTTGCCCCGCACCCCTTCAAGATGGACTGCCGCGCCCCCGCCCCTCCCTGAACCAGGAAACCCTGCTCTTCGAGCCCGCCGTGCCGGAGGTGGGGGCGCTGCGGGTGGTGCTGGCCTTCCCCAGCACCTACGCGGTGGGCATCACCAGCCTGGGCTTTCAGGTGGTTTGGGCCACCCTGGCCCGCCGCTCGGATGTGGCCGTGCGCCGACGGTTCACCGACGGCGCCGATCCGCCCCACGGCGGCCACCGCGGCCGGGGCCCCGCCCTCGATCTGTTCGGTCTCTCCCTCAGCTGGGAGCTGGACGGGCCGGTGCTGCTCGATCTGCTGGAGCAGGAGCGCATCCCCCTCTGGGCCCACGAACGGGGCGACGAGGACCCGATCGTCTTCGGCGGCGGGCCCGTTCTCACCGCCAATCCCGAACCGCTCGCCCCCTTCTTCGACGCGGTGCTGCTCGGCGATGGCGAGCTGCTGCTGCCCGCCTTCCTCGAAGCCCTCCAGGCCTGCCGCGGCGCCCCCCGGGCCGAGCGGCTGCGGCAGCTGGCCCGGGTGGAGGGCGTCTATGTGCCCGGGCTCTACGCCCCCCGCTACAGCGCCGACGGGGCGCTGCTGGCCATCGAGCCGATCGAGGCCGGCGTACCGCCCACGGTGGCCAAGCAGACCTGGCGCGGCACCACCCTCAGCCACTCCACCGTGATCACCCCGGAGGCGGCCTGGCCCTCGATCCACATGGTGGAGGTGGTGCGCAGCTGCCCGGAGCTGTGCCGCTTCTGTCTCGCCAGCTATCTCACCCTGCCGTTCCGCACGCCGTCGCTGGAGGGGAGCCTGATCCCGGCGGTGGAGGCCGGGCTGGGGGCCACCCGACGGCTGGGGCTGCTCGGGGCCTCCGTCAGCCAGCACCCCCGCTTCGCGGAACTGCTCACCTGGCTGGGCCGCGACCGCTTCGACGACGTGCGTCTCAGCGTCAGCTCCGTGCGGGCCGCCACCGTGACCCCGGAGCTGGCGGCCCTCCTGGCCCGCCGCGGCAGCCGTTCCCTCACGATCGCAATCGAAAGCGGCAGCGCGCGCATGCGTCAGTTGGTGAACAAAAAGCTCAGCGAGGAGGAGATCCTCACCGCCGCCCTCCGCACCCGCCAGGGCGGCCTCACCGGCCTGAAGCTTTACGGAATGGTGGGCCTGCCCAGCGAGGAGGACGACGACGTCGAGGCCACCGCCGCCCTGCTGCTGCGGCTGCGCAAGGCGGTGCCGGGGCTGAGGCTCACCCTCGGGGTGAGCACCTTCGTGCCCAAGGCCCACACCCCCTTCCAGTGGGAACCGGTGCGGCCGGAGGCGGAAAAGCGGTTGAAGCGACTGGCGAAACAGCTCAAGCCCAACGGCATCGAGCTGCGACCCGAAAGCTACGGCTGGAGCGTGATCCAGGCCCTCTTCTCCCGCGGCGATCGCCGCCTCGCCCCCGTGATCGCCGCCGTGCGGGGCGAACCTGCCAGCCTCGGCAGCTGGAAGCGGGCCTACCGGGGGGCCGTCGGCCTGGGGTCGCTGCCGGCCCCGCCACCCTGGGAATCCTTGGTGCATGGGCGCTGGTCCGCCGAGGCGGTGCTGCCCTGGGACCACCTGCGCGGTCCGCTGCCGGTGGCCACCCTGCGCGCCCACCGGCAGGAGGCGCTGGCCGGCTCGCCCGTGACTCCGGATGAATGAAAATGGCAAGCCAGCCGTAGGGTGGCTAAAAGCAAGCTGAGTGAAGGATTGCCATGAGCCCGTCGGCCTCCTCTCCTAACGGCGTATCCCTCCCCGACGCTGGCATCCCACCCATCCCCTGGATCCCAGCCGATCCCCTGCGCCGTCGCCACGACAGCGGGCTCTCCGCTGGCGTCCTCCTCACCACCCCCGCCGACGGGCTTCGGCGACCCCCGGAGCCCGCCGAAGCCAAGGGGTTTCCCATCCCCCAAGCCAGCGCCTTCCTGAAGGATGCGACCCCCTGGGGCCAGAAGGCAGGGCCGGGGGCAAGGCAGGAGGGGGCGGCAGCCGCGACGGGATCCGCGAACTCGGAAATCCCGGGCGTCGATCTTGATGCGATCGACAGCCGCTTCCACCTGGGGCGCTGTGCCTGCCGCGCCTGCAGCGCCCCCCAGGTGGCCACCGGCGGCACCGCGGCCACGGCCCTCAGCGGCACCGCTACCGCCGCCCCGGCCGCCGCCGCCAGCCTGCAGGGCCTGGCCGACTACCTGCGGGTGGGCTACTGGCAGGCCGCCGGCACCGTATCCCGCCGCTACAACCTCTCCAGCAGCGGCAACAACCCCAACAGCGGCGAGATCCTCTACAACCTCAACGGCTGGAACTTCGATACCAACGGCGACGGAATCCTCGACGGCGATCCGGATGGCCTGACGGCAGCGCGGCGGGATCTGGTGCGGGAGGTGTTCAAGCTTTACCAGGCCACCCTCGGCATCCGCTTCGTGGAGACCACGGCCAGCGACACCAAAGTTGATATCTTTTTCACCGACAACAAGGCCGGATCTGCCTATGCCTATCCCGCCGGCAACAGCTTCAGCAACGGCATCGACTATTCCGTCATCAACGTTGCCAGCGACTGGTACTCCGGCCTCTCCAGCTTCGACAGCTACACCGTTCAAACCCTCAGCCACGAGATCGGCCACGTCCTCGGGCTCGGCCACCAGGGTTTGTACAACGGCAGCGGCAGCTATGCCACCGACGCCCAGTTCGCGAACGACAGCTGGCAGGCGTCGATGATGTCGTACTTCAGCCAAACGCAAAATCCCACCACCGGCGCCTCCTTCGCCTTCCTGCAGACCCCGATGTCGGTGGATTGGCTGGCCCCGGCGGCTACGGCATCGCCAATGCCTTCACGGGCAACACCGTCTACGGGGTGGGCACCACGATCACCGCGGCGGTCAGCCGCATCTGGAACGAGTTCAGCACCTACGCCGGCCGCACCGCTTACACCATCGTCGACGCCAGCGGCTACGACACCCTCGATGTCAGCAACTTCAGCGCCAATCAGCTGATCAATCTCGCCCCCTCCCAGCCCGGCTCCACCACCCCCTCCCTCTCCAACATCGGCGGCAAAATCGGCAACCTCACGATCGCCGTCGGCACGATCCTCGAAGCCGCCACCGGCGGTAGTGGCAACGACAGCTTCTACGGCAATTACGCCCCCAACACCTTCCGCGGCGGCGCCGGCAACGACAGCTTCTTCGACAGCCTCGGCTCCGATGTCTACTTCGGGGATGCCGGCATCGATTCGCTGTACTTCAACGAATCGATCGAATTGTTTCGCTACGAACTCTCGGGCGACTCGCTGCTCTTCTCCCGCCTCTCCGGCAGCGCCGACGTGGATCAGGTCTGGAACGGCCTGGAGAACCTCTCCTTCAACAGCGTCCTCTACACCTACGACCAGCTGATTCAGCGCGTCGCGCTCCCCGCGCTGGCCAGCGTCGCCATCACCGCGGTGAACGGTCTGGCAAGCGGTTCGGCCACCAACGACACCAGCCTCTCCTTCAGCGGCACCCTCAGCCTCGGCCTCGCCAGCAACCAGTCGATCGCCATCTTCCGCGACGGCGTCTCGGTGGGCACCGCCACCCTCACCGCCCCGGCGGCCACCAGCTGGACCTTCGCCCTGCAGGAGGAGGGGGGCACCACCACGCACACCTACACCGCCCGCGTCGTGGAGGCGGGCAGCGGCCGGCAAGGCACCCTCTCCAGCCCGTTCCTCCTCACGGTCGACACCGTCGCGCCGCTCGTCACCGTCGCGGCCCTCGAGACCCAGGACACCACCCCCCTGCTCAGCGGCAGCGTGAACGATCCGGCCGCCCGGGTGAGCGTCAGCCTCGGCAGCCTCACCCGCACGGCGGTGACCGACGCCAACGGCGGCTGGAGCCTGCAGTGGAACGACACCCTCGCCGCCGGCCAGACCTACGACCTGGTGGTGCGCGCCACGGACGCCGCCGGCAACGAGGGCCGCGACACCACCACCGGCGAGCTGCTCCTGCTCCCCGACGACTTCGCCGGCGACACCGGCACCAGCGGCGCCGTGGCCCCGGGCGGGAGCCGCAATGGCCTGCTCGAACTCCGCGGCGACCGCGACTGGTTTGCCGTCGACCTGCAGGGGGGCCGCACCTATGAATTCCGGCTCAACGGCACCGACCTGGCCGATCCGCTGCTGCGGCTGCGCGACGCCGCCGGCACCGAGCTGGCCAGCCACGACAACATCTCCAGCACCGACCGCAATGCCCTGATCCGTTTCACCCCGTCCAGCAGCGGTCGGCTCTACCTGGAGGCCAGCGCCGCCAACGATGCCGGCAGCGGGGCTTACACCGTCTCTGTCACCGAGACGACGCCACCCCAGCCGCTCTTCTACTTCTCCCTGCTCAACCCGATCACCACCGCCTCCGCCTCGGTGCTGGGCGGCCTGAGCGCCAACCGCAACGACATCCTCGCCTTTGATGGCCAGGGCTTCAGCACCTGGTTGAACGGCAACGCCAGCGGCCTGAACGGCGCAGTTCTGCGCGACTTCCACATCCTCAACACCAACGAGGTGCTCGTCGCCTTCCAGACACCGGTGACGCTCTCGGGCATCGCCTTCGACGACTCCGACCTCGCCCGCCTCACCCGCAACGCCAACGGCTGGACTGTTTCCATGGCCTTCGACGGCAGCGACGTGGGCCTCACCACCTCCGGCGAAGCGATCGACGCGGTCACGGGCCTGGCGGACGGCTCACTGCTGCTCTCCACCCGCGGCAGCGGCAGCGTTCCATTGGGCAGCGGCTCCCTGAGCTTCGCCGCCGAGGATGTGTTGCGCTTCGTGCCCACCAACCTCGGCGCCACTACCACCGGCGCCTGGAGCCTCTGGGCCGACCTCAGCGACGTGGGCCTGACCAGCAGCAGCAACAACGTCACCGCGCTGGATGTGGGCAGCGATGGCCGGGTGTTCCTCACCACCCAGGGCACCTTCAGCAGCGGCGGGGGCAGCACCAGCCTGAGCGCCGCCAACGAGGATGTGTTCGTCTTCCGCCCCACCACCCTCGGCAGCACCACCAGCGGCACCTTCTCCCCGTCGCTGTTCTTCGATGGCAGCCTCTACGGCCTCGGCTCCAACGCGCTGGTGGGCTTCGACCTGCCGATCTGACCCCCCTGCGGCCCCCAGGCCCGCAGCCCGGAGAGCAGCACCCAGCCGGCCACATTCACCCGGCTGTCGAAGTAGGGCATGTCGGTGGCGTGCAGGGCCACCAGCACCAGCGCCGCGGCAAACCAGGCCCGGTCAAACAGCGGGCCCGTGAGGATGCCCCCCCGCAGCCCGCGGACCAGCAGCCAGAGCACCAAGCCCACCACCAGCACCGCCACCGGCAGGCCGTGGCTGAGGGCCAGGTCGAGGGGAAGGTTGTGGGGATGGCCGTGCCAGTGCCCGGTGCGCTGCGGATAGATCAGGCTGAAGGCGGCGGCGCCCCACCCCAGCCAGGGTCGTTCGCCGATCAGCTGCACGGCGGTGCCCCACTGGGCCAAGCGGGTGATCGCCAGGGGCCGTTGGCCGGCGAATTGCAGATCGCTGAGCCGCACCCAGATCGACTCCGGCACCACCAGTCGAGCCGGGGCCTGCAGAACCGGGGGCAGCCCGGGCAGGGTCGCGAGACCGACGAGCAGCAGGGCGATCCCCAGCAGCGGCAGCAGCCAGGGCCAGCTCAGGGGACCGGTGACCAGCGGCAGGGCCAACACCAGCGCCCCCCAGGCGTTGCGCGAATCGGTGAGGAACACCGCCGTCACCAGGGAGGCGGCCAAGGCCAGCACCGTCGCCCGCGCCCACGGACGCAGCCCGCGCTGCAGCAACGCGGCCAGCAGCAGCGGCCAGGTGAGCGCCATCCAGGCTCCGGCGATGTTGGCGTAGTCGAACAGCCCCGCCAGCCGCCCCTCCGGATTGCCACCGGAGCGCAGGTGCCAGATGATCAGGCCCCCCAGGGCCTGAAAGGGTCCATGCCAGCCCCACCAGAGCTGGCCCAGGCCGGTGACCACCACCGGCACCGTGCCCGCCACCAGCATCAAGGCCACCCGCCGCCGGGCCGGCGCTTCCCCCAGATAGGGCTGGTAGCCCCAGAAGGCCCAAAAGAAGGGCAGCCAGTTTCCCAGCCCCACCCACGCCAACCAGCCGCTGGTGGCGCCGAAGCCGCCCAGCACCATCAACAGGGCGGCGGCGAGCAGCACCCGGTTGGCGCCGTCCGCCAGGGGGGAGGGCCGCCGCAGGCTGCCGAGCACCAGGGCCACAAACAGCAGCAACCCCGCCAGAAAGGCGCTGCTGGCCAACAGGAACAGCCCCAGCTGGAAGCAGCGCCAGCCGAGTGGCGAAGCCCCCTCCGGGCGGTGCGCCAGCAGACGGCGGTCGAGGGCGGCGAGGCGCATCGGCGCGGCCCGGGCAGGAGCCTCAATCAAACACCGCCGAGCGCCCGGACAGACCCTTCCCTGTCAGGGCCCCTCAGCGCAGGTGCATCTGCAGGGTATCGGGGGTGGCGCGCCGCACCCGCGCCTGGATCGTGGCCAGGCCAAGGCGTTCGTGGGCGGCGACGCGATGGCAGCCGTTGAAGCCCCAGAGCTGGCCGTCCACTTCCAGCACGTCGATCGGCTCCCGCTGGCCTTCGCGGGCGATCGAGGCCGTCAAAGCGTTGAGCTTGGCTTCGTCGAGCTGACGCTGCAGCGGACGGCGGATCGAGGCCAGGGGCAGGGTGGCGAGGCGCATCGTCAAATCCTCTAAGTCGGAGTGACTCCGTTTTAGCTCCTTTCGGAGCGGGGTGGGGGCGGCTGTGGCAAGCGGTTACAGCCTCCAACCCCGCCGCTCCGCCACTCCAACAGCGTCGGTACAGTCGCCGCTGCATGCCCCCCGTGCCGTTCCATGGCCGTCGCCAGCCCCTGCCCCGATTCCCCGGTCCGGCCCCTTTCCCGCCTGCGCCGCTGGCTGCGGGGCCTGATGGCCCTGGCGGTGGCCGTGCTGCTGAGCCTGTCCGTGGCCGCCTGCAGCGGGGCCCCCAAGGCCGCCCCCACCATCAGCCCGGAGGACATGGCCCTGATCACCCGCCAGGCCGAAGGCTTCCTCGCCGCCCGCGATCGCCTGCCCGAGCTGGCCGCCCTGGTGAATGAGCGCAACTGGGTGTTCACCCGCAACCTCATCCATGGCCCGATGCAGGAGGTGAGCCGGGAGATGCTCTACATCAACCAGCGCCTGCTACCCGCCGACCGGCCGGA
>JBIPMZ010000095.1:0-7790 GCA_044376165.1 Cyanobium sp. | reverse complement strand
GGGATTTTTTACTCTGGTTGCCGGCTGCGCTATCGGTTTGAGTCTCACCAAATTTGTTCTTGGGATGCAGGCCAGTCATCGCACATAACCCCGTTTTGTGATGTCCGTTTACCACTGGCTTGCCCTGAGGTTTCGGCGTGACTGGGAACTTCGGGAGGCTTCCCCCGGGTTCCAGTTGCGCTTGCGGTCGACTCCTCCGCCGGGTTGGTATATGTTAACGGTATGTTATTATGGCGAGCAGCCCCGCTGTTACGCGCGCTTCAATGGCTCCCAGGGGCGGCTGCTCCGCCCCGGACGACTGCGGCGGCGGCTGGTGCGCATCCCGGCCCGGGACCGGCAGGTTTGCTTGGAGCTGCACGGGCTCAACGGTGAGGCTGCGCTTCCGGTGTTGCGCCTCGTTCCCCAGCCACCCTGGCGGGTTCGACAGCTGTTGCGCCGCAAGTTGCGTCGACTCCACCCGCGCTACGGATCCTCCGCCTCCCTTGCGCTGCCCCTCCCGAAGCTGTGGAGCGAGTACAACCGCCTCCTCTCCGGGGCTAACCGGCAGCTGCTGGGGTACGACGAGTGGATCGAGCGCCGCGAGCGCCGCACCCTGGCGCCACCGCTGGCTGCCGTCTCGGATCGATCAGGGCCGCCTACGGCCTCTCCGCCTCGTCTGCGCTTCCTCCCGTTTCTTTGGGGCGGGGCACCAGGGGAGGGGGGCGCTTCCGCCTCTCTCCGCAGCCTGGAACGGCAGTGGCCCGGATCCTTCCAGCGACTGGAGGCGAGCCAGGCCACCGGGATCAACGCCCAGGCCACCGCGATCAACGCCCCGGACACCTGGCTGGTGCTGCTGCAGTCTGGCGACCAATTAGCGCCCCAAGCCCTATGTCGATGCTCTGAAGCGCTGCTCCTTCATCCCGAGGCTCGCGTGCTTTATGCCGATGAGGATCGCTTGAGCCAGGGGGGACGGCGACACAGCCCCCACTTCAAGCCGTCCTGGAATCCTGAGTTGCTGTATGGCGATCCCCATTACTCGCACTGCTGGTTGATTCGCTCGGATCTGGTCCAGCGGATCCTGCGGGAACTCGACGCGGCCGGGGAAACCTTGAGCCTCTACGCCCTGGTCCTTGAGGCCACCGCAGCCGTACGCCCAGAGCAAATCCTCCACATTCCCCAGGTTCTTTACCACCGCGTTGATCGCCCAGGCGAACGTCGCGGCGATGCGGACAGTGCGGCCACCGTCGCGCGCTTTCTGGCCCGCCGCCACCATGCCATTCCCGTTACAGCCCGTTCCGGAGGCGGACATTGTCTGCATTGGCCCATCCCGGATCCGCCGCCCCTGGTCAGTGTCATCATCCCCAGCCGCGATCGGTCCGACCTCCTGCGCTGTTGTGTCGATTCTCTGCACGCCACCGCAAGCGGCAATCCGCCAACGGAATTGCTGCTGATCGATAACGGCAGCAGCGACCCGGCCAGCCTCGCCTATCTGGAGGAGTTGGCGAGCCAACCTGGAGTCCGGCTCCTTCGACGTCCTGGGCCCTTCAATTACGCAGCCCTGAACAACGAGGCCGCACGCTTGGCGAGGGGGGAGGTCTTGACCTTCCTGAACAACGATGTCGAAGCCCTTCAGCCCGGCTGGCTGACACGGATGGTGGCCGAAGCTCTCCGGCCTGGGATCGGCGCCGTGGGCGCGAGGCTGCTGTATGAGGACGGGACGGTGCAACATGCCGGCGTGGTGTTGGGGATCGGGGGGGTCGCAGGTCATGCTCACAAAACCATGAACGGTGAGGCGGAGGGCTACCAGCTGCGGCTGCGGCTCACCCACCAGGTCAGTGCGGTGACGGCCGCCGCATTGGTGCTGCGCAAGAGCATATTCATCGAACTGGGAGGCTTTGACGGCATTCACTTTGCTGTCAATTATAATGATGTCGATCTTTGTTTGCGTTTGATGGCACGAGGCTATCGCAACCTCTACTGTGCAGACGCGGTGCTGATCCATCGTGAATCACGCAGCCGCGGTGCGCCTGTGAGTTCTGAGCCCTTCGCTCAGTGGCGGCGTGAATACGCTGCCATGCAAAAGCGCTGGGGCAAACTTTTGCTTTCAGACCCCCACTATAGTCCGCACCTGTCGCTGGTAGAGGAGAACTTTTCCCTGGCGATTCCGAAGGAGGTTCCCCTCGCCAGACCGGGCGGAATGCCCACGGAGTTCCGAGAAGTTAAGCCATGATGAAGCCCTGGCTGGATACGCCTCTCATCGATCGTCAAGATTTTGATGATCTTTTGAAGCGGGGTCGCTTTGGAGCCTGGAATCAACAAGCTGTTGATCTCAGTCAGCACGGCTACTGCACCCTGGAGCTAGATGATCCTGGATTTACCCAGGATTGCCAGGAGGTGATCGGCACCCTTCAACAGCGTATGGCTTCACACCTGGAGGAATGGGATTCCTGCCGAGCGGAATCTTTGAGGCTGCAGGATGGCTGGAAAGAGTGCGCTGCTGTGCGGCGCCTTGCCCTGAACCCCAGGATTCTCGATCTTCTTCGCTGTGTCTATGGTCGGGATCCCTTCGCCTTTCAGACGCTCAATTTTGCCACTGGCAGCGAGCAGGCTATCCATAGCGATGCGGTTCACTTCCATTCGGAACCCCACGGTTTCATGTGCGGTGTATGGATCCCTCTGGCGGATGTTTCATCGGATAGTGGACCGCTGGTTTACTATCCAGGTAGTCACCGTCTGCCCTACCGCACGGCCGCCAGCCTGGGGCTGACCCCGGAGCAGGTGGCTCACGAGCCCCATCCCCAGCGCTTCTTTGAACCAGCCTGGCAGGAAGACGTGGAACGCCTTTGCCTGGAGGCCAAGCTCTTTTTGCCGCCCCGCGGGCAGGTGCTCATCTGGCATGCCAACTTGCTCCATGGTGGATCGGCCATTCTGAATCGACAGGCGCGTCGCTGGAGCCAGGTGGTCCACTACTACTTTGCAGACTGCCTTTACACCACGCCCCTGCGGAGCTTTCTGCCAGAACAGGGGGGCGCCTGCCTTCGCAACCCGTTCAATCTTGCGACGGGTCGTCAGATCTGGAGCCCTGCTGAATGGTCTCAATTCAACTCGTCCCGTCCCCGCCAATTCGTACCTGACTGGTTTTTGCCCCGGGGGCTACAGAAGCGGCGGTTTGCGAAGAGGCTGAGGGGAAATCTTGAGCTGATTACTCCCTCTCGCCTGAGCGGCTGGGCCTTTCACCCAGATGTTCCCCTCAGCGAGGTGAGATTGGTCTGTGGTTCTCAACTCATCGCGATGGCTCCGATTCAGGAGGAGCGGGCTGATGTGACTGCCGCCTTGCAGAGGGACGGAAGGTTTGGATTCCAGATCGAAATCCCGGATGTGCGCCCTTTTTGCCGCCCAGGGGAGAGGCCGCAGGTCTGGGCTCTGCCGGCTGATTGTTCCTCCCGTTACCTGCTTTGCCTGAGCGGCGGCTCCGCGGCCGAAACGGCGGCGCGACTGCAGGCTGCCCTGGCACCGGAACTCAGAGGTCTGCGCGGCCACCTCGATGGCCTCAGTCCAGATGGAAGCGAACTGTGGGGCTGGTGCTACTCCCCCAATCTCACGGGTGTATGTGTCTGGCTGCACAGTCCTGGCCTGGCTCCCCGATCGGTTTCCTGCACCCAGCCAAGGCCAGGCATGGCGAATCAGGGACATCGGGAGAACTGTGGTTTCCGTTTCTCGCTCTCCGCCTGGCCTGAGGCGGCAGGGCGAGAGGTTTGGGCGTCGTTCGATCAGCCTGGCCAGCTGCGCCTGCCCCCCTCGCTCCCGTTGCTCTTGCCCCCTTGCCCTTCTCGCTAGAGCGGCTCCGGGGGGCTGATCTCCTGCGGCAGAAGCCGCCAGCGTGAAGATAGGTTGTCCAACGTTGCCATGGTCTCCGTTGTGTTCACATCGGCAGTGTTCAGAAGCTCAAATAGATTCATGGCCAGGTTGGCGATGTGCGGGGACTTGGCGGTAAGCATTCGGATCTCTTCGTCTAATTTACAGCGGCGCTGACGATGAAGATCTGCGGTGATATGATTAATGCCTGACTGCATATCTGTGTATGGTAATCTATCATCAAGTAGGTCTAGGCAGCGCAGGAGGCAGCGCTCGGAATGAGAGATAAGTTCCTCGAATCGAATCAAGATTCGCGGATGGGCTCGACTCTGTAGCTCCGCGTCAAGCACATGGTGAAGCCAGAGTTGAAGGCCGGCTTGAAGGGGAATGCCTTCTGCTGCATGCAGCGAGCTCGCCACCTCAAATGGATCTCTAAGTATCAGAATCATATAGGATTTGATCCAGCCGCTCTCCAGCCAGGGTGAAACGCCTTCCAGAAGCAAGCAAAAGCGAGGATCCTTGATTACCGGCATCCTCGCCCCAGCAAAGACGCGCTCCAAGTGGTGGAGAATGCGCCGTCTCCAGCTCTCCGTGCCGGGATCGTCTTTCCACCCTAGCGGAAGCTTGTTTGACCCGCTCCAGCTCGTGTTATTGGCCCTCAGGAGTTCCTCATTCAAGCTGTACATGCCGATAGACTCCCAATAGCCAAGTGGATTATGTAGCTGAGCTGGCATCAGATCTCTGGGGGCATCAAGCCCCGCCTGGCAGAGCATGCCGCTCAGTGCAGAGGTGCCGCTGCGATGCATGCCGAGCACGAAGATCAGCCTGTTCGATAGCGCGCCACTCCGAATCGAAAGCCGTAGCTCGAGCTGGGCCGCCAGCCGCCCGGGCAGATGCTGCGCAGCGGCGAGGATCGGCTCCCGCTCTTCTGGTGCAAAAGCCGCTCCCAGGATTTCGACAGCTCCTGCCAACAAACCATGGAGAAACAAGAGGCAGTGTGCACGAGCGGTTTCCCCCTCCCCCAGCAGCAGTCTCTGTGTAGCCAACTGTAGATACTGGAAGGCAATCTCCACGTGAAGGTCCCCCGCAGCGCAGGGCATCGACCCTTGGGCTTCCCTTGCCGAATCGGCGGGCTCAAGGCTCAGCCAGCGCAGAGCCCGCTTCTGAATCTGGCGCACCAGCTCCGTGATCCTTGTGTCTTCGCGCTCTGGGTATGCTGGCGTTGGTAGCTCAAGAATCGATAAGGAGTGCCAGCGAGCGCCAGCGCATTGACTGATGGCACGCCACAGTAAGTGCCGTGCATCTGTGGGTGCTGAAGTCATCCTTCTGCTTCATTTTCCAATTTTGCGCGCGCATGTTGCGCTCGCAGCGGGTTGACGCCTTTCCGGTGATGGACGGCTCCAAGACCATTGCCGGATACCTGGCAGTACGTCGCTCTTCTCATGCTTTCCGGCTTCGCTCCACGATTGGGCCAAGGATAGGGACAGCGCGACGTGCTGGCGTCCCCGCGCTTCCCATCCCCCATCCCAGGCCCATCTCCCTGACGGGTCAGCCCAGTCGCCCGAGGACAGGGGGCCCCGGGGGGAAGCCAACCTCAGCTTTGCTGGATCTTGGTGAAATCGGCGAGCAAAAGGGCAATGTTTCGGATGATCATCAGCATCGCCAGTCGATTGGCGCGCACCTGCGGGTCGTCGCACATGACCATCACGCTTTGGGGGCCGTCAAAGAAACTGGCCAGCTTTTCTGACAACTCGGCCAAGCCGGTGGCGATGCTTTGCAGATCGGCCTGAAGAAGTTCAGAATAGAGTGCCGTGGCAGGATCAGCCTCTGGGCTGGAAAGCGGGGTCAGGCCAGGATCTGAACCCTTCTGGCCTTCTGCCGTCTCCTGCAGCTTGTCATCGGCCTGATGGCATCGAATACCCGCATAGAGAGCCCCTAGAGCAGCAAAAAGCTCCTGTTCAGACCTCTTCTCGAACAGCTGCGGATCTATCAGGTCGCGCCGTTGAGGGTTGAACGCGGCAGGGTCCATGCCGCCGGAGTGTTCAGCCAGGCGAGCGGCCCGCTGCACAACCTCTTGAACCTTCTGAAACGCGTCCGTTCGATTCCGCCGCCAGTCCTGAAGCAGCCGGGCGCGCTGCCGCACCCCCCCGGGGTTGAGGAGCACCCTTTCGATCGCCACGCTCTCCCCAGCCACCGCCTGGGCCAGATCGGGGTCGATGCCCTGCTCTTCCAGCAAGGAGAGGGTGCGGGATCGCAGAAACGACTGCAGTTCCCGAGCCAGATTCTGCCGGTCGATCTTCAGATTCGGCAACAGATCCACCCAATGGCCGGAGGCTCGCTCCAGCAGCGCCCGCAGATCTAGCCGCCAGCCCCGCCCCCAGAGAATCTGCAGCAGTCCGTTGCCGGCCCGGCGGAGGGCATAGGGGTCGGAGGATCCGCTGGGGCGCTCCCCCTTCGCAAAAATGCTCAGCAGCAGCTCCAGGCGCTCCGCCAGGGCCACCACAGCGCCGGCATCGGAGCTGGGCAGATCATCCCCCGCCCCGCGGGGCAGGTAGTGCTCCAGCACCGCCAGGGCCACGGGACGAGGCTCCCCTTCGGCCAGCAGGTATTTCGCGCCCATCACCCCCTGCAGCTCGGGGAATTCGCCCACCATCTGGCTCACCAGATCGTGCTTGCACAGGTGGGCTGCCCGGCGGGCCGCCTCCGCGACGCCATCCCCCTGGCCGGTGGCCTCCAGCACCACGTCGGTGAGCCACTCGATCCGCTCGCCGCGATCCCGCAGGCTGCCCAACCCCTCGGCGAAGGTGACCCGCTCCAGGGCGTCGCGGCGGTCGATGCTCGCCACCGCCCGATCCGCTTGCCAGAAGAATTCCGCATCGGCCAGGCGGGCCCGCAGCACCCGCTCGTTGCCGCGGCGAATCGTGGCGGTGGCATCGGCACGACCGTTGCCGATGCAGAGGAAGAGGGGGAACAACACGGCGCCGGCGTCCAGCGCCAGGGGATCGGCGGTCGCCGCGGCCCGCCGCAGGGGCACATAGCGCTGGTGCGCGCGCATCACCGTGCTCAGCACCTCCGGCGGCAGGGCCAGGAAGCGGGCTTCGATCGCCCCCTCGATCAGCTGGGGCGCCTCCACCAGATCCACCAGCTCCTCGAACAGCTCCGGCGGGAGATCCAGCCGGCCGCCCACCTCAACCGCCGCCTGCTCCAGGTGCTCGCGGATCCAGCCGGCGCGGATTTCGCGCTCCACCTGCACGTCATGGGCCGCCAGGGTGGCGGCGTAAACCCCGGCGTTGGCGATCTCCAGCGGGCCGTCCTGCAGCCGGTGACCCCGGCTGAAGCGGTGGCTGCGCAGGGGCGGATCGCAGTCGTGGAGCACGACCGGCACCACCTCCGCATCGAGCAGGGCCACCAACCACCGCACCGGGCGGCTGAAGCGGCCCTCGCCAGCGCCCCAACGCATGAAGCGACGCCCCTGCAGGCCCCAAATCCAGGGGGGGATCAGCCCCGGCAGCAGCTCTGCGGTGGGCTGCCCCGGCTCCCAGGTGCGGGCAAAGACGAACGGTCCCTTCTCCGTCTGCCGCACCTCCAACGCCCCCGGCTCCACGCCGCAACGGCGGGCAAAGCCGAGGGCCGCCTCGGTGGGTTGGCCCTCCCGGAACGCCTGCTGGGCCGGCGGGCCCTTGCGTTCGGCGCTCAGATCCTCCTGACGGTCCGCCAGCCCCTCGATCGTGAGCGCCAGGCGGCGCGGGGTGCCGGTGCTGCGCACCGCCGTGAACGGCAGGCGCATTCGCTCCAGGTCGGCCCGCACCAGCTCCCGCAACTGGGGCAGCGCCTCCCGCGCAAAATCGGCCGGCAACTCCTCCGAGCCGATCTCCAGCAGAAAGGTGGCCATGGCACGACCGACGCTGCGGCGACTTTATGGAACAGCTCCCCCGTTCCTGCCCCCTCTCCGCCCG
>JBIPMZ010000395.1:0-7839 GCA_044376165.1 Cyanobium sp. | reverse complement strand
TTGAGAATTTCTGCAAGACCACGCCGACCGGAATACGACCAAGGCAAGCCAATCTCTTCGCCATCAACTCATATGATGCAATTACGATTTTGGGTGAAGCGATGAATGCTACGGCTCAGCTCAGTAAAGCGAGCGCTCGAAGCCTGCAAAAACATGGGATATTTTCCGGCTTCTGCGAGAAAGAGCATTCCGCAGAGTGTGACAAGAAAAAGTGCTGATACGACATCACCAAGAATTGTCTTATCCGCTTCCAAAACAAGCAGCCCGGAAAAGCGACAGGAGAGCTTCCAACGCAGTTTTCAGCTCATATTCAGCAAGGTTTTTACTCAGAAAACAAGGCTAATTGAGAAGTCAATACAACCGCTCTCACGGCAAGAAACTATCTCAATAAAATGGTCGTCCGAAAGAATCATCTCGAGTCAAAGCCATTAAGACTGCAAGCCTGATGCTCTGCCACCAAGGCAACACAGACGAGGTCAAGAATTGCAACATATCCCATGGCTCTGAGCTGAGCACCTTGGAGCGGCACGAGAAGTGGTATGAGCAGCCGCAGGGGCGACACCTAGATACAGTTGAATAAATGCCAGCCCATGGCTTCCCTAAGGGACCAGTTCCTTTGACTTCCGCCGCCGACCTCAAGCAGCAGATCCTGGCCCTCACCCGGGAATACTCCCGCCGGGTGCACGGCACCTTCCGGCCCGCCGCCGATCCGGCCCGCACCCCCTGGTCCGAAGGGAGCCCGATCCCCTACGCCGGTCGCGTCTTCAGCGAAGACGAGGTGGAAGCCGCCGTCTCCGCCACCCTCGATTTCTGGCTCACCCTTGGTTCCGAAGGGTCCGCCATGGAGCGCGAACTGGCCGCGTTCCTTGGCGTACGTCACAGCCTGCTGGTCAACTCTGGCTCCTCCGCCAATCTCGTCGCAATCTCAGCCCTCACCTCCGCCAAGCTTCCCGACGCACGCCGTCTCAAGCCCGGCGATGAAGTGATCACCGTCGCGGCCGGCTTCCCCACCACCGTCGCCCCGATCGTCCAGGTGGGTGCCGTGCCGGTCTTCATCGACGCTGACACCCTCACCGGAAACGCTCGCTGCGAACAGCTCGACGCCGCCTATAGCCCCGGCAAGACCAAGGCCGTGATGATGGCTCACGCCCTGGGCAACCCCTTCAATCTTGCCCTGACCCTCGCCTTCTGTCGAAAGTACAACCTCTGGTTAGTCGAAGACAACTGCGACGCCCTCGGCTGCAGTTACTCCATGCCCCGGGCGTTGGCAGAAAGCTTCGGCTTCTCCGAAAATAGCCCCGGCCTCGATGAAGGGCCCGATCGCGTCGTGCGCTGGACCGGCACATGGGGCGACATCAGCACCCAAAGCTTCTACCCGCCCCATCACCTCACCATGGGGGAAGGCGGATCCGTCAACATCGTTAGCGATCAGAAGCTCAAGGTGATCGCCGAAAGCTTCCGCGACTGGGGCCGCGATTGCTGGTGCCCGAGCGGCATCGACAACACCTGCAACAAACGCTTCGGCTGGCAGCTCGGCGAGCTTCCCGCCGGTTACGACCACAAGTACACCTACAGCCACCTCGGCTTCAACCTCAAACCCCTCGATCCTCAGGCGGCCATCGGTCGCGTGCAGCTGCGCAGGCTTCCGGAGTTCATCGAAGCCCGCAAGCGCAACTGGGAAGTGCTCCGCAAGGGTCTGACACCTCTCGAGCACGTGCTCGAATTCGCCCTGCCCACCCATGCCACATCCTGGGATCCTGATCACGGCTTCGCCTGGGATGCGAGCGGCTGTCGCACCGATTGCTCCTGGTTTGGCTTCAAGATCGCCGTGCGCCCGGATGCACCCTTCAGCCGCACCGAGCTCGCCCAGGAACTCGATCGCCATCAGATCGGTAATCGGATGCTCTTCGGCGGCAACCTCCTGCGCCAACCAGCCTTCGTGCAGCTGCGCCACGACCGGCCAGAGGCTCTGCGCGTAGTAGGCGAGATGACGGGATCCGATACAATCATGAATTCAACCCTCTTCCTCGGCACGTACCCAGGCCTCACCGAAGCGATGCTCCAGCAGGAGGTTGCTGTAATTCTCGCCTTTGAAGAGCGATCTCACACCCCAGCCTGAACCTCAATCAACCCTTTCATGAACATGCCGAAATGAGCGATAACGTTCTGATTTTTGGTGCCAGCGGGGCACTCGGGAGCGCCATCGCCACCCACCTCTCACGTGAACATTACCTTGTCTTCACGGCCGGCTCCTCCGCCCACGCCACCAGTACCCAACACGTCCCCCTCTCCTACCAGGATCCTCTCGACCCATCGCCTTTTGATTCCCTACCCACTCTGCAAGCGGTGGTCTGGGCACAAGGGCTTAACTGCACTGACACAGTCTCCAACTTCGTAGCCAGTGAACTGCAGCGTATTCTCCAAGGCAATGTACTGTTCATTGCCGCCACTCTACAATCCCTTCTCACCAGCGCTAAATTAGCGCCATCTTGCAGATTGGTGATCGTAAGCTCCATCTGGCAGCTCGAAAGCCGGCCCGGTAAGTTTTCTTACACCATTTCCAAGGCGGCCCTGCAGGGATTGGTTAAGTCATGTGCCCTTGATCTCGGCAGCAGAGGAATTCTCATTAATGCAGTTCTTCCCGGTGTTGTCGATACACCCATGACCCGCACCCATCTCAGCGAAGCTCAGATCGCCTCCATCACATCCCAGTCTGCACTACAGCGACTCCCACAGCCCGAAGACATCGCCTCTGCCGTTGCCTTCCTCGCCTCACCACTCAACCGCTCCATCACAGGCCAATTCCTCTCCGTCGATGGCGGTTTCATCGGCCTCAAGCATGCCTGACACACCCATGCCCCCCCTGCTGCAAGAACTTCAGATTTGCAGTTCCCTTAGCAACTACACAGTTGCCTTCTCCCAGATCACCGATCTGAGCCGTTGGCAACCTCGGGCAGATATACTGCTCGTAGATTCCTTCTTCCGCGGTCGCCTCGCACTGCCAGAAGATCAGCCGGTGATCTGGATTGAAGCTAATGAAGAAGCCAAAGCGCTGCAGGAAACTCTGCCCATTTTCGTTGCCCTCAAGCAGGCGGGCCTCGGCCGTGACTCCAGGCTTATGGCAATCGGTGGCGGTGTCGTACAGGACATCGCTACTTTTGTTTCCTCCATATACATGCGAGGAATTTCTTGGTACTATGTCCCCACCACCTTTCTCGGCATGACCGATTCGTGCCTGGGCGGGAAAAGCTCAATCAATGTCGGGCCATACAAGAATCTGGTTGGTAATTTTCATCCTCCACATCGCATCGAGATCATTCCGACCTTCGCCCGAACACTACCCGACGTTGAACTTGCTGGAGGGGCTTCGGAAGCCGCCAAAATTGCCTTCTGTCGCGGTCAGGAAGCCTTCAGAATCTACGAAGCATTGGCCAAGCCAGTACTGCAAAATTCGTGGAATGAGCAGGAGCTGACAGATCTCTTACACAGCACCCTGTCTGTAAAAAAGTGGTTCATCGAAATCGATGAGTTTGATCAGGCTGAACGCCGCCTGCTAAACTATGGTCATACATGGGGCCATGCTCTCGAATCAGCCACATCCTTCGCCATTCCCCATGGACTCGCGGTAGCCATCGGCATGCTGGCTTCGATCTGCTACACAGGTCATCAGCCCTCTTCCCTACCTCTATGGAATCACTGCCTGGAGTTATTGCAGCCGGTGCTCAGAGCAAGCCAGTTGCAGAGCTTTGATGCCAGCAAGTTTTTATTGGCATTTCAAGCTGATAAAAAACACTCTCAAGGACACTACCATTTAATTGTCCCCGTCGAAGCAGAACCTTCCGCTCTCGGTGTCTGCGAGATCAAACTACCCGCTGATCATGCCAGCCTGGACTCGGTTCTTTCCTCTATGAGGGAAGCGCTCTCCACTCTTGAACAGGCTATTGTTGCTCCTGGATCTACTCGCACTGCAACCTAATGAAGTATTCCGACGCTCTGCTTAGTTGGCTCCAATGCAGTGGTTACACTCACTGCTATTTCGTGGCTGGCGGGAACATCATGCACCTTCTCAATTCAGCACGTCAGGCGCTTGTATGCATCCCTGTTGTACATGAGGTTGCAGCAGCCATCGCCACCGAATACCATAATTCAATCGTCAATTCAGGAGCAGCGGCTCCCGGTATTGGCAAGGCTCTGGCCATGGTTACCGCAGGTCCAGGTCTTACAAATACCCTAACCGGACTGGCAGGCGCGTGGTTGGAAAGCCGCGAACTATTATTGCTTGGTGGTCAGGTCAAGGTTGAAGATCTCGCACCGCCTGGTCTTCGGCAGCTCGGTATCCAGGAGGTTGATGGTGTCGCAATGGCTGCTCCTGTATGCAAACGAAGCCTCTGTCTCAAGCAGCCGCTGCCCGCACAAGTCATTCTCACAGAAGTGGCTGAGAGCTGGCAGGGACGGCCCGGTCCCGTTTTTCTCGAGCTACCTCTCGATATTCAGGCCGTTCAGGTACCGGATGACTGGCAACACCTGCCCCCACATCCCTACAGCCAAGCATCCACCTCAACACCACAGGACTTAGCACAAACCATCTCAGATCTGGCCGGACGTTTTCGCAAAGCGCAACGTCCCGTCCTCCTGCTGGGAGGTGGACTTTGCCGTCGCAAAGCCCAAACGCTTCAACCCCAGCTGGCCTCCCTCTCCATACCCATCTTGACCACATGGAATGGAGCCGATCGCTACCCTTCCGATTTACCCAACTACGCAGGCCGCCCCAATACATGGGGGCAAAGATCAAGCAATCTTATTCTTCAACAGGCCGATCTCGTCCTAGCACTTGGCACCCGCCTCGGCCTTCAGCAAACCGGCTTCAACTGGCGTCAGTTTGTACCGCTTGGCAATGTCTTCCAAGTTGATCTTGACCCCGCAGAACTCGCTAAACCGAATCCCCGCATCACGGCGGCCATTCAAGCGGACGCAGGAGAAGTGCTCGAGGCCCTGCTCCATCACCCTCTCGGTGAACATCATGAATGGATGGACTTCAGCAAGGTGATCCGTGAGCTACTCCCACTTTCAGAAACTTGCAATTCAACTCCCAAAGGTTTTCTCAACCCCTTCGATATGGTCATTGATCTGGCCAGGATTTGCGATGGTCACGACCACATCGTTCCCTGCAGCAGCGGTGGTGCTTTCACCGTAATGATGCAGGCTTTTGATATTCGCGCCAACCAAACCATGACAACGGACAAGGGCTTAGCAAGCATGGGATACGGACTGTCCGGCGCGATTGGAGTTGCCACTGCCGATCCAAACCATCGCACCGTATTGGTGGAAGGTGATGGGGGCTTCACCCAAAATCTACAAGAGCTAGCCACCGTTGCGGTCAATCGCCTCAACATCAAGATCTTTTTGTTCTGCAATGAAGGATATGCATCCATCCGCATGACGCAAAAAAATTATTTTCAAGGCGCCTACATTGGTTGTGACACGAGTTCCGGTCTAGGTTTTCCGGATTGGCTAACACTCGCAGCCGCTTTTCGTATTCCCGCCATGCAACTTACCGAGGGCTGGCCATCTAATCCGGATTTTCTCACACTTTGGCTCTCTGATGATCCAGCCGTCTTCCTTGTTCCACTCCATCCAGAACAAACCTATTTCCCTAAGATATCAAGCCGAGTTAATGATAGTGGAGGCATGGAGTCTAATCCCCTCCATCTGATGTCTCCAGAGTTGCCGGATCCAATCCGCGATCTGGCCATGAAGTACTTTACAGATCAAACAGCCTAGCCCTATGGTAAAATTCAAAATTCAGGCTTTCACCACGAGACGAAAACAATGAACACATATGAGAAGAAAATGCTCGAGATTCTTAGGCGCGGCAAAGAGGAGTTTGGAGTGCTTGCCACTAAAGCTGAATTTGAGGCAGAAGGCACCCGCACCGACGAATTGCTGCGCTTACTTGAAATCGCCAACAAGGCCGACATCGGCCTCGCCCTCAAGGTGGGCGGCTGTGAGGCAATTCGCGATATGCTGGAAGCCAAGCAATTTGGGGTCAGGTATATTATCGCCCCCATGGTGGAAACCCCCTATGCTCTAAGCAAATACATCGCCGCCAAAGACAAAGTTTTTACGAACGAAGAGCAGGAAGATGTCACTTTTCTCTTCAACCTTGAGACGATTACCGCCTTCAATAATTTAAAAGAAATGGTTGCTATCGCAGCAGCTCAGCCAGGCTGTGACGGTGTCGTTTTCGGACGCGTTGATTACAGTGGTTCCATCGGTGCCGGACGTGAAGGCATCGAATCGGAGGCGGTTTCTAGCGCGGTTGAAACTGCTGCCCATATCTGCTCGCAAAATGGACTCGAGTTTGTGGTTGGAGGCGCGGTTTCGATCGATGCTCTTGCCAATCTGCAACGCTTCAAATCCGTTTATCTCGATAGATTTGAGACCAGAAAGGTAGTTTTCAGCGCTTCTGCCTTGGATTCTCCTAATCTTTCACTCGCCCTCCGCCAAGCGGTACATTTTGAGTTGCTTTGGCTTCTCAACAAGCAGGAATATTACGGCGTCATGTACCGCGAAGATCAGTCACGTATTAACATGCTTGAAAGCCGCTGGAAGGTTCTCGAACAAGAATGATGCTCTGCTCTTGCCCCCTGCTTATCATGTATTCTCTAGCCTGAGGTATGGCCACATTGTCAAACCAGGCCAAGAAGATTCTGATCACCGGCGGTACCGGATTTTTTGGTCGCGCTCTTCTCCGTAATCTCCTGGCTTCAGACTATAAAGACATAGAATTTATTATCTTGTCTCGACAACCAGAAAAGTTTCTGACTACCTATCCACTATTCGCCAACTCGGCTCAGTTTCAGTTCGTCCAGTCTGATATTCAGGACCGTAGTTCTCTGCCCTGGGACTGCAAGCTCAGCCATATACTTCATGCTGCCACCGACTCTACAATCGGCCCTAGGCTCAGCCCACTCCAGCGCTTCCAACAAATCGTTGAAGGTACAACCAATATTCTTGACCTCGCATTGGCGACGGGAGCCAAGCGTTTCCTGCTGACAAGTTCCGGCGGGATATATGGTCAACAACCGCCCGATCTTTTGGCCATCCCTGAAGATTGGGCCGGTAGCCCCACGCTTGCGGATCCAGCTACTGCCTACAGCCAAGCCAAACGTGCAGCGGAACATCTATGTGCTCTTTACCAGGATAGCTACGGGTTGCAGACAGTGATCGCCCGCTGCTTTGCCTTTATTGGACCTGACCTGCCGCTGGATGTACACTTTGCCATTGGAAACTTCATCTACGATGCGCTGCACTCACAAACCATTACTGTTGCTGGCGATGGTACCCCATTGCGCACTTATCTTGATCAGTCCGACCTGGCACATTGGTTATGGACGCTGTTGCAGGAGGGAACACCCGGTGAAGCCTTCAATGTGGGCTCAGATGAGGTAGTCAGCATTGCTGAACTGGCCCATCTCGTGAGAGATCTAGCAGCCCCGGACAAGCCGGTCCGAATTCTTGGCCATCCCACGGCTTCCTCTTCACGTAATCGCTACGTTCCAGACATTACAAAAGCGAGAGACATGCATTCTCTCAAAGTCAATATACCTCTCTCTACGGCGATCCTGCAAACCGTGCGTGCCCATCAGAATACCTAAATCCTGCATCATCCCCTTATGATCAATGCCGATCACACGATCCAGGTGAGTCAGTAGAAGAAGAGGCTACTCTGATGCTCATGACCTCCGCCAACTGATCGATCACGACTACCCCGAGCTCAGGGTTGGCTGCCAGTGTGAGCTGCTGGGGCTGCCTCGATCTACGTAGTATTACCGGTCA
>JBIPMZ010000005.1:0-25437 GCA_044376165.1 Cyanobium sp. | reverse complement strand
CCGCAACTGGGGCAGGGCCTCCCGCGCAAAATCGGCCGGCAACTCCTCCGAGCCGATCTCCAGCAGAAAGGTGGCCATGGCACGACCGACGCTGCGGCGACTTTATGGAACAGCTCCCCCGTTCCTGCCCCCTCTCCGCCCGGGAAGGGGGCAGGCCCCCTTTCATTCGCTAGCTTCCAGGAAGTCCGAGCGCCGGCCGCGGATGTCAACCTCGCGGGTCAGCATGAGCCCCACCACCGCCACCCCGACAACCGAACCCGTGCGCACCGCACCGGAGACCCTCAAGCTCGAGAGCGGCCATCTGCGCGAGCCGCTCTGGGCCGAGCTCAACGGGGAGGCCGCCGGCGCCAGCCGCCACTTCGGCCAGAACGCCGTCTCGATCCTCAAGTTCCATGGCAGCTACCAGCAGGATGATCGGGACAAGCGTCAAAAAGGCCACGAAAAGGATTGGCAGATGATGCTGCGCCTGCGCAGCCCCGGCGGGCGCCTCCCCGCCTCCCTTTACCTCGCCCTCGACGAGCTGGCCGACCGCTTGGGCAATGGCACCCTGCGGGCGACCACCCGCCAGGCGTTCCAGATGCACGGCATCGCCAAGGCCGATTTGAAGGAGGTGATCGGCACGATCGTGCGGGCGATGGGTTCCACCCTCTCCGCCTGCGGTGACATCAACCGAAACGTGATGGCCCCGGCGGCTCCCTTCGCCCGGGAGGGCTACCCCGCCGCCCGTCGCTTGGCGGAGGACATCGCCGACCTGCTCGCCCCCCAGGCGGCGGAGGGCTCCTACCTCGACCTGTGGGTCGACGGGGATCTCGCCTATCGCATCAAACCCAGCCGGGCGGTGCGCGCGGCCCTGGATCGGCAGCACGAGGGCAAGGTGTTCAGCGGTGATCCCGAGGAGCCGCTCTACGGCAGCACCTACCTGCCGCGCAAATTCAAAATCGCCGTCACGGTGCCCGGCGACAACTCCGTCGACCTCCTCACCCAGGACATCGGCCTGGTGCTCTTCAGCGACCGCCAGGGTCGCCCCCAGGGCTGCAACGTCTACGTGGGTGGCGGCATGGGCCGCACGCACAACAAGGAGGAAACCTTCGCCCGCGCCGCCGATCCCCTCGGCTACATCGCCCAGGAGCACGTGCTCGATCTGGTGCAGGCGATCGCCGCCCTGCAGCGCGACCACGGCGATCGTCAGCAGCGCCGCCACGCCCGCATGAAATACCTGATCCACGACCGGGGCCTCGCCTGGTTCCGCACCGAGCTGGCGGGCTATTTCCCCCATCCGATCCGGTCGCGGCGCCCAGAACCCAAGGCGCGCTTGCACGATTACCTCGGCTGGCATCGCCAGGAGCCCGGCCTGTGGTTTGTGGGCTTGCCGCTCCTCTGCGGACGGCTGGAGGGCGACCGCAAAGCCGGCTTGAGGCGCCTGGTGGCCACTTACCAGCTGGAGGTGCGGGTCACCCCCAACCAGGATCTTCTGCTCTGCAACATCGGGACGGCCCAGCGCAGCGGCGTGCGCCAGGCCCTGGCAGACCTCGGCTTCGCCGCCCCGGAGGCGCCGCCCCGCTTGGAGCGCCATGCGATCGCCTGCCCGGCTTTACCCACCTGCGGCCTGGCGATCACCGAGTCGGAGCGGGTGCTGCCCGCCGTGCTCCAGCGGCTCGAAGCGCTGCTGGGCCGGCTGGGGATCGAGCGGCAGCTGCTCGTGCGCATGACCGGCTGCCCGAATGGCTGCGCCCGCCCTTACATGGCCGAGATCGGGTTGGTGGGCAGCGGCGTCGAGCAGTATCAGCTCTGGCTGGGGGGCACCCCGGGCCTCACCCGCCTGGCGCGCCCCTACCTGGAGCGGATGCCGCTGGATCAGCTGGAGAGCACTTTGGAGCCCCTGTTGCAGGCCTGGGACCAGGAGAGCGGCCCCCGCCGCAGCTTCGGTGACTTCGTGGAGCGCATCGGGGACGACCGCGTGCGCGAGCTGCTCGGTTCGTGAGGAGCCCCTCCGAACCGGTGCCGCGGCTCGCCGCTGCCGTGGCGGCCCTCGCTGGCGTCAGCGCCCTTGTTGGCGTCAGCGCCTGGGCCGGCCCCACCCGGCCGTCACCGCCACCGCCCCGCAAGGAGGTTTACGACCCCGACAAGGCCACCTGCCAGCCCGCCCACCTGAGGAGCGCCTTCCACCAGCAGCTCGCGCCCTACGCCGATCAGCCGGAGCCGGTGCAGGCCCGCCTGCGGGCCCTCCAGGCCGAGATGCTCCGCGCCAGCCTGCGGCGGTGCGTCGGCCGCGGCCTGCTCAGCCCCGTCGAGGCCGCCGGGCTGGAGCAGCAGCTCCTCTTGTCCCCTCGCCTCCCCCCGTCCGGCGAGGCCGCTCAGCCCTCCGGGCAGCGGCCATAACAGGCCTCGGCCCGGCCCTGCCGCCAGGCCCACAACTGGTCGCCGTAGCTGAAGTGCCACCACTCCTGGGGGTGCTGGGCGAAGTCCGCGCTCGCCAGGCAGCGGGCCAGCAGGCAGCGGCGGGTGTGCCAGTCCGCCTCCCGCGAGCCCGGGCGCGCAGCGGCTGCGGCGGCGTGGTGGTCGGGTTCCGACACCGGCCCGAGCGCATCGATGGCCCCCCCCATGGCCAGGGGGCGCCCCTCCCCGTCGGCCAGGGTGAGATCCACCGCCCCCCCGGTGCTGTGGGGCGGGGGCGTGGCCGGATCCGCACTGGGGGGGGCCCAGAAGCGCCCCACCAGCTGCTCCACCTCCGCCCGGGCCGAACCGGGGCTGTCGGGGTCGAGGCCGCGGCGCTGGCATTCCTGCACCAGGGCATGGCGCACCATGAAGCGCTGCACCGCCAGCGGTCGCCAGGCATCGAAGATCGCCAACCGCCAGCCGGGCTGCGTCTGCTGCAACCTCGCCTGGGCGCGCAGCAGCCGCGCGATCACCCCCTCCCGCAGGCGAAACGGGCTGGCGCCGGCGCCATAGGGGGCGCCGAGGGAGGCATAGGGGTGGGGCTCCAGCCGCAGCAGCTCGGCCGGCAGCTCCGCCAGACCCTCGCCGTTATCGCGGATCGGGATCGGACTCCAGGGGCGCAGGGCCATGGCAGGGCAACGGGAACGGGGGTCAGGGGAGGGGTGGAGAGGGGGAGGCGAAGGGGCGGCGGCTCAATTCAACTGCGCGGCCTCCTGCAACCGCTGGCGTCGGGCGATCAGGGCGGCCCGCAGCAGAGGCCTCCCCTCCAGCCGCGGGTCCCCATCGAGCAGCCGACGGGCCAGCTCCCGCGCCTGCTCCAGCACCTCGCCGTCATCGCTGAGGCTGGCCAGGGCCAGATCCGGCAAGCCCGATTGGCGGGTGCCGAGCACCTGGCCGGGGCCGCGCAGGCGCAGATCCATTTCGGCGATCTCAAAGCCGTCGCTGCTGTGCACCAGCACATCCAGGCGCTGGCGAGCCGTGGCGCCATCGCCGTCGTGGATCAGCAGGCAGTGGGAGGCGGCTGCGCCCCGCCCCACCCGGCCCCGCAGCTGGTGCAGCTGGGACAGGCCGAAGCGCTCGGCGTGATCGATCACCATCACGCTGGCCTCGGGCACATCCACCCCCACCTCCACCACCGTGGTGGCCACGAGCACCTGGGATTCGCCGCGGGCGAAGGCGCCGATCTCCGCCTGCTTCTGCTCGCTGCTCAGGCGGCCGTGCAACAGCCCGACCCGCAGATCCGGAAACACCTCCTCGGCCAGGTGGCGGTGCACCGCCACCGCTGAGCGCAGATCCAGCTTCTCCGACTCCTCCACCAGCGGCAGCACCACGTAGGCCCGCTGGCCTCGCTTCACCTCCTCGCGGATCAGCGCCCAGGCCTTCGAGCGCTCGCCACTGGCCAGGGTGAGGGTGCGGATCGGGGTGCGGCCGGGGGGCAGCTCATCGATCTGGCTCACATCCAGGTCGCCGTGGACAGAAAGGGCAAGGGTGCGGGGGATCGGCGTCGCCGTCATCGTGAGCAGATGGGGTTGCAGCCCCTTCGCCAGCAGCCGGTTCCGCTGCCGCACGCCGAAGCGATGCTGCTCATCCACCACCACCAGGCCGAGGCGGGCGAACTGCACGGGATCCTCCAGCAGGGCATGGGTGCCCACCAGGAGCTGGATCTGACCGTTGGCGAGATCCTGCAACAGCCGGCGCCGCTGCCGCGCGGGGGTGGAGCCGCTGAGGTGGGCGAAGCTCACATGCAGCTGGGGCAGCCATTCCGCCAGGCGTTGCAGATGCTGCTCCGCCAGCACCTCCGTGGGGGCCATCAACGCCCCCTGCCAGCCGGCCTGGACCGCGGCGAGCAGGGCCGCCAGGGCCACCACCGTCTTGCCGCTGCCCACGTCCCCCTGCAACAGCCGCGCCATCGGGCGGGTGCCGGCCATGTCCCGCTGGATCTCCGCCAGCACCCGCGCCTGGGCCCCGGTGAAGGGGAAGGGCAGCCGCTCCAGCAGGCGAGCCACCAGGTCGTCCGCCCCGGTGGGAAGCGCCAGAGGGGGGGCCGAACGGCTGCGCAGCTGCTGGCGTCGCAGGGCGAGGGTGAGCTGCAGCAGCAGGAATTCATCAAACACCAGGCGGCGGCGGCTGGCCTGCAGGTGCTCCTGGCTCTTCGGGGCGTGGATGCCGCTGCGGGCCTCCGCCAGGGGCAGCAGGTCGAGTTCCCGCCGCAGGGCGGCATCGAGCGGATCCGGCCAGTGGGCGATCCGGGGGAGCAGGGTGCGGATGGCGCCGCCCAGGCGCTCCTGCGTCAACCCGTCGCCCAGGGGATAGACCGGCACGATCCGACCGATGCCGCCGGAGCGCACCGGAGCCGAGGCTCCCTCGAGCACCTCGATCAAGGGATCGCGGAAGGCCGGGCCATAGGCTGTCTCCCGCACCAGGCCGCTCACGGCGACGCTGGCACCGACCGGGTAAAGGTTTTGCTGCTGCCGCAGCGCCCCCGGGGAGGCGAAGCGGCGGCCGGCCAGGAAGCGGGACACCCGCAGCCGCCCGGTGCCGTCGTGCAGGTGCAGTTCCAGGATCGCCAGGTTGGCGTTGCGGGGGCTGACGAAGGCATGGCAGCGGCGCACCCGGGCCACGATGGTGGCAGTGCGGCCCGGCTCGAGGTTCGCGATGCGCACCAGCCGCGCGTAGTCGAGGTAGTCGCGCGGGTAGTGCTGCAGCAGATCGCGCGCCACCAGCAACCCCAGGCCCGCCAGCTGGGCGGCCAGCTTCGGACCGACACCGGGCAGGGCCGTGAGGGGGTCATCGGGGTGGAGGCGTTCCTGCCCCGCCACGGCGCTGCGGTTGGTCTCCACCAGACGCAGGCGCGGCGCGGCGGCAGGCAGGGGCGGCCGGTGGTGGCAACGCAACCGGTGCACGCGCTGCCGCAGCTGGCTCACCAGCCGCGCCCGGGTCTCGGGGGGGTCGTCGGGGTAGCGGGCGAAGCGATCGCCCAGCTCCGCCAGGGAACGGTGCTCCTCGGCGCTGAGGCCGCTCACCCCTTCCCGCAAGCTGCGGACGACGAAGGCGCTGTAGGTCTCGCGCCGGCCCATGAGATCGCCAAATCCCCGCTCGCTCTCCAGCTGGCTCGCCTGCTGCAGGGTGGCGCACCAGCGCTCCAGATGCGCTGCCCCGCCACCGCCGGGGATCAGCCCGGAGGGCTCTGGCTCTGGTGGCGATCCTGCAACCACAGCTGTTCGGCCTCGTGCGCCTCCCGCCGCCGCTGCAGGCGGTGGAATTGATGGGCCATTCTGCGCACCTCCTGCCGATGCTGTTGCAAGCGGCGTCGGCAGGTGCGCAGGCGGGGTTCTTCCAGCTCCAGGTCGACGTGGCGTAACAACACCGCCATCACCTGCAAGGGGCTGGTGTCATCGGCCGGGATGGGCAGCTTGAGCCGCAACAGATTGGGGGGCGCAGGCTGGGGTTCGAGCTGCCCGGCAAGTACGGCATCGAGCAGGGAAACCGGAAGCAGGCAGCCGCTCAGCCCCACCCGCAGCAGCTCCACGTTGATCGCGTGGGAGAGGTTGCGCAGGCGCCGCGTCAGCGCCGCCTCAATCCCATCCAGCCAGCGCAGCAGGGATAAGGGATCGTCGGGGAGTTGGCCCCCGCTCCAGGGATCGTGGGCCGGTTCGGCCTGCCGATCCGGAGGCGTCAGGGCTTCCTCCATCAGCCGCTGGAGGAACGGGGGCAGGTCTTGACCGGGGGGGCGGCCCCGCTCCCCATCGTCATCGTCATCGTCATCGTCCAGCTCCTCCGCCTCCTCCGGATCGCCGCCCAGCTCCCAGGGGAGGGGGAAGGAAGCGACACTCGCGGGTGGCTCCCCCGGCGGGGTCAACACCCGGAACAATCCGGCGGAGAAGGGGAGCGAACCGTCGAGATTCACCGAACCCTCGGGCAGAGGGGGCCCCGCCGGCTCCGAGGCGCTGGAGGAGGACGGGGAGCCCGGCGGGGGGAGGGTGCCGGGGAAGGGCGCGAGAAGGGAACCGACCTCCTCCTCCCCGGCAGAGGAGGACAAGCGCTGCACCAGCTGCTGGCGCTGACGGCGTTCCTGCCGCTGCCGTTCCCGGGCCATCTGGGAGGCCAGGCTGGCCAGCTGCTCGACCGTGAGCAGACTGTTGCAGCGCAGGACCAGTCCGCTCACGCGACGGTGCAGCTGACGCCGATCTTCCGCCGGCAGGGTGGAGTAGCGGCGGGGCTGCAGCTGGGCGGCGATGTGAAAGGAAGCCCGTTCCACCCGCACGGGCAGCACCTGGCGCAGCACCTGGAGGTAGAGCGCCAGGTGGCGATAGAGGTTGGGATTTTCGCCGCGCAGCTGCTGCCGCAGCTCGTGCAGCTGGCCTGCGGGCCCGGACCGCTCCGGCGATGGGGAGCTGGCCAACCCGTTTCCTCAGGAGGATTGGGTCATGGCGGCGACTTCGGCGGCGAAGTCGGACGGCGCCACCTCGATGCCCTCGCCGAGGGTGTAGCGGGTGAAGCGGCGCACCTGGATGTTCTCGCCCGTCTTGCCGGCCGCCTGCTTGACCAGCTCGCCGAGGGTGACGTTGGGGTCACGGATGAACGGCTGCTCGAGCAGAGCCAGCTCCTTGAGACGCTTGCCGATGCGCCCCTCGACGATCTTCACCTTCATCTCAGGCTTTTTGCCTTCGAGGTCGTCGCGGCCCATCTCGATCGCCTTCTCCCGCTCGACCACGTCTTCCGGGATCTGCTCGGTGCTGACGTACTCGACATTCGGGCAGGCGGCGATCTGCATGGCCACGTTGCGCAACAGCTCCTGGAACAGCGGGCCCCGGGCGACGAAATCGGTCTCGCAGTTCACCTCCACCAGCACCCCGACGCGGGCTCCGGTGTGGATATAACTGCCGATCGCCCCCTCCGCCGCCGTGCGGCCGGCCTTCTTCTCGGCGGAGGCGATGCCCTTCTGGCGCAGCCACTCGCTGGCCTTGGTCATGTCGCCACCGGATTCGGCCAGGGCCTTTTTGCAGTCCATCATCCCTGCGCCGGTCTTGTCGCGCAGTTCCTTGACGAGCTTGGCGGATATCTCAGGCATCGGACGGGGGAGGGGAGAGAGGGGGAGGAGGGGGAGGGGAGGGGCCGATCAGCCCTCCTCCTCGGAGCCGCGGTCCTGGGCGCCGTGGCGGCCTTCATTGATCGCATCCGCCAGGCGGCCCAGCACCAGCTGCACGGAGCGCACGGCGTCGTCGTTGCAAGGGATCGGCACGTCGCAGAGATCGGGGTCGCAATTGGTGTCCAGCATCGACACCAGGGGGATGTCGAGCTTGCGCGCTTCGAGCACCGCGTTGGTTTCGCGGCGCTGGTCGACCAGGATCACCACATCGGGGAGACGGCGCATGTTTTTCAGACCGCCGAGGTACTTCTGCAGACGATCCAGCTCGCGACGCAGCACGGCTGCCTCCTTCTTAGGCCGCATGGCAATAGCGCCGGAGGCCTCCATCCGCTCCAGATCTTTGAGGCGATCGATGCGCGCTCGCATGGTGGTCCAGTTGGTGAGCATGCCGCCCAGCCAGCGCTGGTTCACGAAGGAAGCTCCGCAGCGGGCCGCCTCCTGGGCGATTACTTCAGACGCCTGCTTCTTGGTGCCGACGAACAGAAAGCGCTTGCCGCTGCGTGAGGCATTGCGCACCCATTTGTAGGCGTTGTTCATGCAGACAGCGGTCTGCACGAGATCGATGATGTGAACGCCGTTGCGCGCGCAGTAGATGTAGCGCGACATCTTCGGGTTCCAGCGACGGGTTTGATGCCCGAAGTGGGCACCCGCCTCCATCATCTCGGCGAGAGTGACGACAGCCATGGAAATCGTGGGTTTCGGGTTGGCCACCACCTGCCAGGGACCCATGGGGTCACCCGAAACGTGCAGGTGTGCGGTGTGTGGGGTACCGATGCAACCTATCAAACGGCCGACCGGGCTTCGGCGAACAGCGCCCGCACCCCCAGGCGGTTGAGGGGCAGGCGCAGCAGCTCCATCGCCAGGGCGGGATGGCCGTGGCGGATCAGCCAGGCGAGCACCGGGCGGAGGCTGCGCTCGTTGATCAGTCCCCCCAGGGTGAGCAGCTCCCAGAGCAGCCGGTGCAGCCAGGTGTACTGGATGATGAAACGCACCCGGCGGGTGGGGTGCTTGCGGTAGAAGACCAGGCCCATCTTGGCCCGCTCGCGCTCGATGCGCACCAGATCGGGGATCTGTTCGAGGCTGAGCGGCGGATGCCAGTGGTAGCCCACCGCTCGGGGGCAGCGGACCAGCCGCACCCCCTGCCGTCGCAGCCGCTCCCCCAGCTCGAGGTCCTCCCAGCCGTAGAGGCGAAAGGAGGGGTCGAACAGGCCGCTGCGCAGCAACAGCTGCCGGTCGATCGCCACATTGCCGGTGGCGAAGTAGGCCCAGGAGAGATCGGTGGGCTTGTGGGGCTCGCGGGTGGGGTCGTCGAAGTTGGCGGTGTTGATCACTGCGCCGTAGGTGAAGCAGAGACGGTCGCCGCGGCGCTGCCAGTGCTCCGCCAGGGCGCGGGCATGGGCCACCAAAAAATCGGCCGTGACCACCAGATCGCTGTCAATGAACACGATCACGTCTCCGCAGGCGGCCTCGACGCCGCGGTTCCGCCCCTCAGCGGGCCCCCCGTGCTCCTGGCGGATCAGCCGCACATGGGGCAGCTCCGTGGCCTTGGCCTCCAACCAGCCCACGGTCTCGTCGGTGGAGCCGTCGTCCACCACCACCACCTCGTAGCGCTGCACCGGCGACGCCAGGCGCTGGTTTTCGAGGGCCGCCAGGCACTTCCGCAGGATCGGCAGGCGGTTGTAGGTGGGGATGACGACGCTCAAAAACATGGGATCAAGAACAGGACCCCCGGGGGGAGACGGCGGGGAAGGACGCCAAAAAGGGGACCCCGAGGGGTCCCCTGGAGGGAGGCCGGCGTGGGATCAGTCGGCGGCGCCGCCGTTGTTGGCGGTGCCGGTGACGCCGTTGCCCGCCCCTTCACCACGGCCGTCGTTGCGCAGCTTGCGCTTTTTGAACTTGCGGGCGTAGGCGCGGTTGCGTTCCTGCTTTTCCTTCTTGAGATTTCTGCGTTTGGCCATGCGGGCGGCGATCCTCTAGGGGTCTGACACTCCAGCCTACCCAACGGGTCCGCACCCCCTCAGGCGGGCGGTTCCGGGGCCTCGTGCAAGGGGTCGCTGCCCAACAGCCCCTCCGCCTCGCCGGCTTCCTTGAGCTGCCCGTCCTCCATCCGCACCAGACGATCGGCGATGTCGAGGATGCGGGGGTCATGGGTGACCATCAGCACCGAGATTCCCTGATCGCGGGCCAGGCCGCGGATCAGGTCCACCACCTCCCGGCCGGTGCGGCTGTCGAGGGCGGCGGTGGGTTCATCGGCCAGGAGCAGCCGCGGGCGGGCGGCCAGGGCCCGGGCGATCGCCACCCGTTGCTTCTGGCCGCCGGAAAGATCATGGGGAAGCTTGTCGAGGTGATCCCCGAGCCCGACGGACCGCAGCCACTCCCGGGAGAGATCCCGACGGGCGCGATAGCTCAGGCCGTCCAGCAGGTCGGCGCCCATCTGCACGTTCTGCTCGGCGCTCAGGCAGCGCAGCAGGTTGTGACCCTGGAAGATCATGCCGATGCGGCGCCGCAACCGCTGGCGCTCGCTGCGGCTGGAGCCGTTGAGCTCCTGGCCGAGCACTTCCAGCGAGCCGGCCATCACCTGCCGCAGCGCCCCCACCAGGGTGAGGAGGGTGGTCTTGCCGCAACCCGAAGGGCCCGTGAGCAGAACCACCTCCCCCGGATGGATCGTCAGGTTGACCCCCTGCAGCACCTGGCGGCGCGTGCTGCCGCTGCCAAACCAGTGGCTGAGCCCGCGCACCCGCACCGCTGGCGCCACACCCCCGTCAAACGGTCCCTCTCCCCCGCCTGGATCGCCGCTCGCCCCGCCCCCTTGCGAGCCCCCGTTGAGGGGGGCGGTGACGGGAGGGGAGGCGAGAGCTGGCGGGAGCGAGGGAGCGGTGGGGGGAGCGACCATGGTCAGAAGATCTCCGCCGGGTCGGCATCCGCCAGCTTGCGCATCGCCAGCCCCGCTGAGGCCATGCACATCACCAGGATCATGGCAAAGACCACCAGCGAGCGATCCAGCTGCATGGTCACCGGCAAACGGGTGCCGGAGCGCACGAGCACATACAGCGCCTGTCCGGCCAGCCAGGCGGGGATGTAGCCGAGCAGAGAGAGGAGCAACCCCTCCCGGGCCACCACGCCCAGCAGGGTGCTCAGGCGGTAGCCCATCGCCATCAAGGTGGCGTACTCCGGCAGATGGTCACTCACATCGGAGTACAGGATCTGGTAGACAATCACACAACCCACCACGAAGCCCATCGCCGCGCCCAGGGTGAAGATGAAGCCGATGGCGGTGCTGGAGCGCCAGTAGTTCTTCTCAAACTCCTCGAAGCCTTTCTTGGTGAGGATCAGCACGTCCGGTGGCAGGCGCTGCCGCAGCCGCTCTGCCACCACCAGGGGATCAGAATCCTTGGTCAATCGCACCAGCCCGAGCTCGATGCTGCCCGGGGGGGTGTCGGGCATGAGGGTGAGGAAGCTTTCGCTGCTGAGCAGCATGTTGCCGTCGGCGCCGAAGGAGGCACCCAGGGCCACCAGCCCCGCCACCCGCACCCGCTTGCCGGCCACCTCGGTCTCCACCACCTTCCCCTGCCTGAGCCACTCACCGATCGGGCCGAACTCCGGCCGGGAGAGCTCATCAAACAGAACGCGACCCCGCTGGGTGAGCGCCTGGGCCTTGGCCCTCAGCCCCGGGTCGGTGAAGAGGGGGTCGCCCGGCTCAAAGCCGATGGCCAGGATCGAGCGGGTCAGGCGCGTCTGGGGGTTCCGCCAGAGCAGCAGATTCCAATGCACTGGGGTGATTCCTGCAACGGCGGGATCCGCCATCACCTGGATCAACCGCCGCTTGGGGAAGCCAGCCATTCCGATCGAGCTGGTGGTGCGCGGACTGATCAACACCAGGTCGGCGTCGAAGCGCTTGTGAATCACGACGCTGGCATCGAAGAGCCCGTCGCGAAATCCCAGCTGCATAAACATCAAAATCCCGGCGAAGGCGATGCCGGCCAGGGCCACGGCCAAGCGGGCGGGCTGGCGGGTGAGCAGCAGCCAGGCCAGGGGGATGTGGCGTTGGGACCACGGGCTGCGCATCGGCGATCAGGGCTGCAGACGGGCGATCACCTTCAGCCCGGTGAGGTCCCGCACCCGGCGGGCATCCCGGGGATCGAGGCGCAAGCGCACCTCGATGATGCGGGCGTCGGCGTCGCGGGTGGGATCGGTGGAGAGCACCTCCCGCTGACGCACCTGGGGGCTGATGCGGCTGACGGTGCCGCTTAAGGATCCGTCAAAGCCACCGCTCTCGCCGGTGATCGTGGCGCGTTGGCCCAGCCGCACCCGGTCGATATCGCTCTCGTGCACCTCCACCAAAACCTCCATGCGGTCGCTGTTCGCCAGCTCGAGGATGCCCTTGTCGCTGGCGCGCTCCCCCACCCGGGCATTGAGACGCAGCACCGTGCCGTCGATCGGTGCCCGCAGCTCGGTGTCCGCCAAATCGATGGAGATCCGCACCAGTTCGGCCTTGGCTTCCTCCAGCTTCCCGCCCAGCTCCAGGTGGGCTTGCTCCCGGAGATCGAGGGCCGCGCTGGGAAACGCCCCGGCGGCGGCGAGGCGCCGATAGCGATTGAGGTCTCGGCGCGCAATCTCCAACTGGCGGGAGAGGTTGGCGATGCGGGTGCGCAGCAGCGCCAGTTCGGCGCGCTGGCCGGGAGCGGAGTCAAAACGGGCCAGCAACTGGCCGCGCCGCACCCGTTGCCCCTCCTCCACCAGCAGCTGGCTGAGGCGAGGACTGGAGCCCGAATCGCTGGAGGGGGCCGCCAGGATGCGGATGTTTCCCTGGGGCTCCAGCCGGCCGAGGGCGGCAACCCCCTCCGGCTGGGGCCGGACCCGGGAGGCGGCCTCGGGCGCCGGGCGGCGCGCCGGTGAGCGCCGCAGCGCCCCATAGGCCAACAGGCCTGCGACGACAGCCAGGGCGATCAGGCCGAGGCCGACGGCGCGGGGGGATCGTCGAACAAAAGAACCTCGATGTAGCGCTCCGCCCATGGGGGCGAGAACGCTTTTTCGAGCACCCGGCGCGTTTTGTCGTTCTTCTTCTGCTGCCTGCAATAGCGGAGCTGCCCTTGCCAGCGTGCCACCGTAGCCGGATCCGTGGGGGGCTGAGGTTCAGCGGCTTGGGCCGCCTCGGCGAGCACCCCGAGGAACGCCGCCACGCTGTCGATGAACCAGCCCTCCTCCTCCGGGCTGGCGGGGCGCACGAACAGCACGTGGGGGGAGAAGATCTCTCCCCAATCCGGCAGCTGGCGCGGTTGGGAGAAGGGCGGGCGGCTCAGGGCGGCCAGGGCCGCCTCCACCGGAGGTGGCAGGGTTTCGCCCACGGGCGAGAGATCCACGATCGCCGCCGACACCACGCCGCGGCCCGCCACGATGTCGGCCCCGAACACCGGCAGGTCGTAGCAGGGATCGGGGAACAGCACGCAGTGCAGGATCTGCAGGCCAGCCCCGAGGCGGGCGGTCTCCAGGTGCAATTTGCGCAAGCCGCGGCAACGGTGCACCTCGTTATGGATGAAGAGGTCCTCCCCCTCCAAAGAGCCGCTGATCGCCTCGAGATCCGGATCGATCGCCAGCGGCTCCAGGCCGCTCAGCCCCTGCCGACAGGAGCGGATCCGCTCCGCCAGGGCGTCGACGAGGGGGGGAAGGCCGGTGGTGGCCTGGGGCATGGCGGCCCTGGGAGGTTCAGAATGGCGATCCTGACACGCGTGGATGTCGCTCCGGATGGGTGGGAATGAACCGAGCAAGGGAGTGGCGAACAGCACGGCAGAACCCAGCGCCAGCCTGTTGCCTGGCCTAGCCCCGCCGCAGCGGCACGGGTTGCCGAACGGCGCCGAGCTGGTGAGCCTGTCCCTGCCCGGTGCTCCCCTGGTGTGCGTCGACTTTTGGTGTCGCGCCGGGAGTGTCTTCGAGCGAGATGCCGAGAGCGGCATGGCCCACTTTCTGGAGCACATGGTGTTCAAGGGCAGCGCTCGGCTGGGGGCAGGCGAGTTCGACCGCCGCATCGAAGCCCTCGGGGGCAACAGCAACGCCGCCACCGGCTTCGACGACGTGCACTACCACGTGCTGATCCCGCCCGCCGCCGCCGCCGAGGCGGTGGATCTGCTGCTGGATCTGGTGCTGCGCCCCCGGCTGGAGCCGGAGGCCTTCGCCATGGAGAGGCAGGTGGTGCTCGAGGAGCTCGCCCAAAGCGAGGACCAACCCGAGGAGGTGGCGGTGCAAACCCTCCTGGCCCGGGCCTGCCCCGACCACCCCTACGGCCTGCCGATCCTGGGCCGGCGGGAGCGGCTCCTGGCCCATGCCCCGGACGCCATGGCCGACTTCCACCGGCGCTTGTACGGCGCCGGCCGCTGCGAGCTGGCCCTGAGCGGCGCGGTGGACGACGCTCTGCTGGAGCAGGTGGCCGCCGGGGCCCTGGGCCAGCTGGAGGCCGTTGCGGAACCGGAGCCGCTACCCCCCCTGCGGCTGGTGAGCGGTGAGCATCAGCTGGCCCTGCCCCGCCTGGAGGCCGCCCGTTTGCTGATGGCCTGGTGGCAGCCCCCCGCCGCCGACCTGGCCGGGGTGATGGGCGCCGATCTGGCCACCTCCCTCTTGGCGGAGGGACGCCGCAGCCGGCTGGTGGAGCGGCTGCGGGAGCAGTTGCGCCTCGTGGAGAGCATCGACCTCGATCTCCACCCCATGGAGTGCGGCAGCCTCGCCCTGCTGGAGGCGGTCTGCGAGGAAGCGGATCTCCCGGAGGTGCGCCGTGCGATCGAGCAGGTCTGGCAGGAGGTGATGGAGGAGCCCGCAGGGGAGGCGGAATGGGCGCGGGCGCGGCGGCTGGTGGCCAACAACTACCGCTTCGGTTTGGAGTCGCCCAGCGCCGTGGCGGGGCTGATCGGCAACAGCCACCTCTGGGGGCGCCGCCAGTCCTTGAGCGCGCCGCTGCGGGAGCTGGAGCGCTGGAGCCCGCGGCGGCTGCAGGAGGAGGCCCTGCAACGGCTGGATCCCGCGCAGGCCTATGTGCTCCAGGCGGTGCCCGCATGAGCCTGGCCCCCCTTTCTCCCCCCCTCGCCGCCCCCCTCCGGCTCCGCGGCGGGCTGCCCCTCTGGATCGCGGAGCGCCCGGGCCCGGCGATCCTGGCCGCCCGCTTGGTGATTCGCGGGGGCAGCGGCCTCGATCCCCGCGGCTGCCGGGGCGCCCACCAGTTGCTGGCGGGCCTGATGACCCGCGGCTGCGGCGACCTGGACGCCGAGGCGCTCGCCGATCGAATCGAGGGCGCTGGCGCCGGCCTTCGGGCCGAGGCCCAGGAGGATGTCTTGGTGCTGGGCCTGAAATGTGCCGCGGAGGATGCGGCCGGCCTGCTGCCCCTGCTGCTGCGCATGGTGCGACAACCGGCCCTGGCGCCGGATCAGTTTGAACTGGAACGGCAACTCAACCTCCAGACCCTGCAGCGCCAGCGGGAGGACCCCTTCCAGCTCGCCCACGACCGGCTTCGCCAGCTCCTCTTTGACCACGGGCCCTACGGGCACGACCCCCTGGGGGTGGAGTCGGAACTGGAGGCCTTGGGGCCCGCCGATTTGTCCCCGCTGGTGGCGGATCTCGGCCGCCGGGGCGCGGCGCTGGTGCTCTGCGGCGATGCCCCCCCCGGGGTGAGCGAATTGCTGGAGGAGGAGCTGGCGGCAGCCCCCTGGACCACCGCCCCGCCCGAGGCCGTCGCCAGCCCGGGCGGCACGCCGTCTTCGCAACGCTGGGCCGCCCTGGAGCTCGACACCGAGCAGCTGGTGCTGATGCTGGGCGTCGCCACCGTGCCCCTAGGCCATGCGGATGCCCTGGCGCTGCGCCTTCTGCAGGCTCACCTGGGGCTGGGCATGTCCTCACGCCTGTTTGTGACGATGCGGGAGCAGCGGGGCTTGGCCTACGACGTGGGCGTGCATCTGCCCGCCCGCTGCGGTCCTGCGCCCTATGTGATGCACCTCTCCACCTCGGCCGACCGGGCGGAGGAAGCCACCCGCTGCCTGCTCGACGAATGGGCGCGGCTGTTGCACACCCCCCTGACCCCGGAGGAATGGGGCCTGGCCCTGGCCAAGTTCCGCGGGCAGGAGGCCATGGGCCGGCAGACCTGCGGGCAGATGGCCGAACGGCTGGCGCTGCTGCTCGGTCACGGCCTGCCGACCGACTTCGTCGAGCGCACGGCAGGGCAGGCCGCCACCCTCACCCCGGAGGATCTGCAGGCGGCCGCCCGGCGCTGGCTTCCGGCTCCCTGCCTGAGCCTGGTGGGACCGGCGACGGCGCTGGCAGCCGCGCAGGAGGCCTGGCGGCGGCATCCGCTCAGCGCGGATCCGGCGCTTCCGCCACCGCCGCGCTGAGGCGTGCCTCGTCTAGCAGAAACGTGCCGCGGCGAAAGCGCACCGCCCGCACCCCCAGGGCCCTGCATTCCACCACCACCCCGGTTTCGCCAGGATCGACGAGGTCCGGGGGGCGGAGCATCGGCATGGGATCGGCGGTTTTCAGATAGGGCAGGGCGCTGTTCAAGCGCACGACGGCGCCCATCGGGAAGGGGGCGTTGGGCTCGCTTGGGGTCATGGAGGCGTATGCCTGGCTGGGGTTCCCATCGCGGGGCGGCTGGGCGACGGGCCTGGGCAACGGACCCTAGCTGCAGCAGGATGGGCGGCAGCGACGGAGCAACCCCTTGCGGGCCCTGGCCAATCTGAGCGGCGCCATCGCCGGCCTGCTCCTGATCCTTGTCGGCGGCCTGGTGCCGGCGGCTCTGCCGGTGTGGGATCCGACGACGGGATGGGTGCTCAGGCCGCTCATGATCACCCTGCAGGTGCCGGCCCTTCTGCTCACAGCCCTGGTCTGCGGCCACCGGGCCGCCATCCTGGCCGCCGTGGCCTACCTCAGCCTCGGCCTGTTCCAGCTGCCGGTGTTCCATGAGGGCGGCGGCATCACCTACCTGCTGGATCCGGGTTTTGGCTATCTGGCGGGGTTTGTGCCCGCCGCCTGGCTCACCGGCAAAGTGGGCCGCCAGCCCGGCCTGGACGATCCCCTTTCCCTCACCGCCCTCGCGGCCATCGGCCTGCTGGTGATCCACCTCTGCGGCCTCACCAACCTCCTGCTCGGTGGCCTGGCGGGCCGCTGGGGCACGAGCTTTCTCCACCTCCTGCGCGACTACAGCCTGGCCCTGCTGCCCCAACTCCTCGCCTGCTGCGCGGTGGGGGTGCTGGCCTGGCTGCTGCGACGCCTGCTGCTGATCCCCTCATGAGGCGCCCCGGGGAGAGCGGCCGCAGGGCCCGCGGCGGCCGTGGTCTCGCCGCCCTGAGCTGGGGGCTTGCCGGAGTCCTGCTCAGCCTCGATCAGCTCAGCAAGCTCTGGGCGCTGCGGGAGCTGGAGCCCGGCTGGGTCACCCCTTTCCTGCCCGGACTGCTGCAGCTGCGCCTGGTGCGGAACACCGGTGCCGCCTTCAGCCTCCTGAGCGGATCGACCCCGCTGCTGGCCTTGATCAGCGTCGGGGTCTGTTTGGCTGTGGCGGGGTTTCTATGGCGGCGGCCACCCGCCACGGCCAGCCTGGCCCTGGCCTTGGGTTTCCTGTTGGGGGGAGCGGCGGGCAACGGCCTCGACCGCTGGCGTCTCGGCGCGGTGATCGACTTCCTGGAGTTCGTGCCGTTCCCGTTCCCGGTGTTCAATCTCGCCGACGTGGCCATCAACCTGGCGGTCTTCTGCTTCGCCCTCGATTGGCTGGCCGGGCAGAGGCGGCAGGGGGAGCGGGATGCCTGAGACCCTGCAGCGGCTGCAGGCGCAGCTCGGCCTGCTCCCCGACCCCATGGCCGAAGCGCGCCTCCGCCTCGCCGTCCCCGCTGCCCCGCCGCAGGAGGTCCCCCTGCTCGGCAGCTGCTACCGGATCGGCCGTGACAGCGCCTCCGACCTGGTGCTCGATCACGCCGTCGTCAGCCGTCGCCATGCCCTTCTGGAGCGGCACGGCAGCCACTGGCTGCTGCAGGACTGCGGATCCACCAACGGGCTTTGGTGGCGCGGCCGACGGGTGCGCCAGCTGGTGCTGCGCGACGGTGACCGGATCCTCTTCGGCCCCGAGGCGAAAGGGGAGGTGCCCTCCCTGCTCTTTCACCGCCCCGGCCGCTCCCGCTGGCTGTCCCTGGCGCGGCGCGGCGGCCTCGCCCTGGCCGCCCTGGCGGGCGGTGGGCTGCTGCTGCTCGGCCTCTCCGCCCTGCAGCTGCCGATCCGCGGCGGCCTGGCGACGGTGCGGGCTCCCCTCGTGCTCTACGACGGGGCGAACCGCCCGATCGCCTCCGCCACCGACCAGCGCCACCACGAGCTGAAGCACCTGGGGGATTACCCGCCGCTGCTGATCGATGCCCTGCTCGCCAGCGAGGACAGCCGCTTTTGGTGGCATCCCGGCGTGGATCCGATCGGCACCGCCCGCGCCCTGATCGCCAACCTGGTGGGGGGCCGGGTGATGGAGGGGGGCAGCACCCTCACCCAGCAGCTGGCCCGCAGCCTCTACCCGGAGCAGGTGGGGGAGGGGGAGACCCTGGGCCGCAAGTGGCGGGAGCTGCTGGTGGCCCTGCAGCTGGAGGCGCGGTTCAGCAAGCGCGATCTGCTGCTCAGTTACCTGAACCGGGTTTACCTGGGGGTTGGCTGGGGCTTTGAAGATGCCTCCCGCCGCTTTTTCGGCAAGCCCGCCGCTGGCCTCCAGCTGGAGGAGGCGGCCCTGCTGGTGGGTCTGCTCCCCTCCCCCAACGGTCACGATCCCTGCCTCGATCCCCGGGCGGCCCTGGCGGCGCGCAACGGCGTGTTGAGCAAGATGGCAGCCACTGGCCGGATCAGCGCCGATCAGGCCCGCAGGGCCAAGCGCCGGCCCATCCGCCTGGCGGGCAGCGCCTGCCGCGCCGACAGCCGCCGGGCTGCCCCCTTCTACAGCGATCAGGTGCGCCGCGACCTCGACGACCTGGTGGGGGCGGAGATGGCCGCGCAGGGCAACTACCTGATCGACACCTACCTCAACCCGGAGCTGCAGGCTCTGGTGGAGCGGCTGCTGCGGGAGCGGATCGATGCCAATCGCGATCGGCAGGTGCAGCAGGGGGCGGTGGTGGTGCTCGACAGCCGCACGGGCGGAATCCTGGCGATTGCCGGCGGGCGGGACTACCGCCAGAGCCAGTTCAACCGAGCATCGATGGCTCTGCGTCAACCGGGCAGCACCTTCAAGCTGGTGCCCTATCTGGTGGCCTTGGAGCGGGGCAGGCGTCCCGGCGACAGGGTGGACTGCGGTCCGTTGCGCTGGCGAGGCCAATCCTTCGCCAGCGGCTGCGGGGGAACCCTCAGCCTGCGCTCCGCCCTGGCCATCAGCAGCAACACCGCTGCCCTGCGTCTGGCGCGGGAGGGGGGCCTGGAGGCGGTGGTGCAGAAAGCCCGCGACCTGGGCATCCGCAGCCCGCTGGCCCCGGTGCCCGGCCTGGTGCTGGGCCAGAGCGAGGTGACCCTTCTGGAGCTCACCGCCGCCTACGCCGCGGTGGCCAACAACGGGATCTGGAATCCACCCAGCACGATCCGCCGGCTCACCGACGCCGAGGCCTGCCCCCCCCCGCTCCGCTCCGCCGGCCCTGCCTCCCGCGGCGGCGCCGCGGCTCCCGACTGCCGCACGGCGACCCCTGGCCGGGGCTTCAGCTCCCCGGGTCGGCGGGCGATGAAGGCCAGCACCGCCCGCGCCATGCGCTCCCTCCTGCAGGGGGTGGTGAACAGCGGCACGGGCTCCGCCGCCTGGGTGGCGGGCGGCGCCGCCGGCAAGACCGGCACCACCAATGAGGCTCGCGATCTGCTCTTCGTGGGCTTCCTTCCGGACCGCCACTGGACGATGGGAATCTGGATCGGCAACGACGACAACCGCCCCACGCGCGCCACGAGCGCCTTGGCCGCCGGTCTTTGGGGTGACATCCTGCGCGCTTCCTCCCCCTCCCGTTAAGCCGATGGCGCCCGGCCCGCCCCTCGGACCCCGCCTCTGGCTGGGGATCGCCCTGGCCTTCCTCGCCCTGGCCCTGGTGGGGGTGGCCCTGCAGGCCCTCAATCAGTTGCTCTGGCAGTTGAGTTACTGGCTGCCTGGCTGGCTGCTGGGCCCGCTGTTGCTCCTGTTCCTGGCCGCGCTGGGGCTGGCGTTCGCTCAGATCGGCTGGCCCTGGCTCCGGGCCTGGCGGCGGGGTGAGCGCGCGGGCCGCCCCGGGGCCGCGGCGGCGGTCCAGCCCCTGCCCGCCAATCGACGGGAGGCGGCGCGGCGCCACCTCGAGGCGATCGACCGCACCCTGGAGCGGGTGCGCGATGCGGTGGAGCGCGAAGCCCTCCGTCAGGAGCGCGCGCGGTTGGAAGCCGAGCTGGAGCGCGGCGACCTGGTGATCGTCGTCTTTGGCTGCGGCTCCTCCGGCAAGACCTCCTTGATCCGGGCGCTGCTGGGGGAGCTGGTGGGGGAGGTGGGGGCGGCGATGGGCAGCACGCGCGCGGCGGGTCGGTACCGGCTGCGGCTCCGTGGCCTGGAGCGGGCGGTGATCCTGGAGGACACGCCCGGCATCCTCGAAGCCGGCGAGGCGGGACGGGAACGGGAGCAACGGGCCCGCCGCCAGGCCGCGCGGGCCGACCTGCTGCTGCTCGTCGTCGACGGCGATCTGCGGGGCAGCGAGCAGGAGGTCTTCCAGGCCCTGGCCTCCCTTGGCAAACGGTTGCTGCTGGTGCTCAACAAATGCGACCTGCGGGGCGAGCAGGAGGAGCAGCGGCTGCTGGCCCTGCTCCGCGGCCGCTGCGCCGGCCGCCTCGCGCCGGAGGACGTGATCCCCGCCAGCGCCTCCCCCCAGTCGGTGCCGATGCCGGGCGGCCGCCCGCTGCAGCCCCCGCCGGAAATCGACGCCCTGCTGCATCGGATGGCGATGGTGTTGCGCCAGGACGGCGAGGAAATGATCGCGGACAATCTGCTGCTCCAATCCCGGCGCCTCGGGGAGGCCAGCCGCTCGCTGCTCGATCGCCAACGGCGCCGGGATGCGGAGGGGATCGTCGATCGCTACGCCTGGATCGGGGCGGGGGTGCTGCTGGCCACCCCGCTCCCCGGGCTCGACCTGCTGGGCACCGCCGCCGTGAACGGCCAGATGGTGGTGGAGATCGGCCGGGTGTACGGCATCACCCTCAGCCGGGCTGCGGCGCAGGAGCTGGCGGTGTCGGTGGGCCGCACCCTGGCCGGCCTGGGGCTGATCAAGGGGGGCGTGGCGTTGCTGACCAGCAGCCTGAGCCTCAGCCTTCCCACCCTGCTGGTGGGCCGCGCCCTGCAGGCGGTGAGCGGCGCCTGGCTGACGCGGGTGGCGGGTCGCAGCTTCATCACCTACTTCCGGCAAGACCAGGACTGGGGGGACGGCGGGATGGCGGAGGTGCTGCAGCGGGAGTACGAGCTCAACCGCCGCGAAGGAGCCCTGCGGAGTTTTCTGGCTGCCGCCTTCCAGCGGGTGGTGGAGCCCCTGCAGCGTCAGGCGGAGCCCCGGCTGCCACCGCGCCCGGGGCCATGAGGGCGCCCGCGAGGGCCTCGGGCGGAGGCGGCTGCAGCGGTCCGCGGCTATCGAGGATTGTGACGAAGGCCAGGTAGAGCACCGCCACCAGGATCGAGAGGGCGCCGGTGACGATCGCCACCCAGCGCGACCGCCGTTCGGAGGGATCGGGGGGAGTGGGGCTCATCGCGGCGGCAGGCTGGCGAGCACCGTGGCGGCCAGCCGCTCCAGATCCTCGCGGCGGGTGTGGGGGTTGCCCAGCACCGCCTTGAGATGGCGGCGGCCCCTGTGCAGCGGCCGCGAGAGCATCAGCCCGGCCGCCAGGAGTTCGGAGCGCGTGCGCTCGCTCCACTGCTCCGCCTCCTGGGCGTCACCGGCGGCGGGGGTGAACGCCAGCAGATGCAGGGGCCCCCCTCGGAGGAGCAGGGTGGCCTCGGCGGCGGGAAGCAGCAGCATCTCCAGGGCGCGGCACCGCTCCAGCGCCCCGTCTAGCAGGGCGGAGATGCCCTCCAGACCCAGCTGACGCAAGCCCAGCCACAGCTTGAGGATCTCTGCCGGACGGGTGCCCTGCAGTCCGGATTCCCCGCCGTGCGCCCCCTCCCCGGCGGGCTCCATGTAGGGGAGACCGGTGGCGAAGGTGCGCGGCAGGGCGCTCGGATCGGCCAGCAGCAGCAGCGAGGAGGTTTTGGGGATGCCGAGAAGCTTTTGGGGGTTGATCGTGAGCGAATCGGCCCGACCGAGGCCTGCCAATGCGGGGAGCGGCCGGTGCCCGAGGGCGAAAACCGCCCCGATCGCCCCGTCCACATGCAGCCACAGCCCCCGGCGTTGGCAGAGAGCCGCCAGGGCCTCCAGGGGATCGATGGCTCCGCGCACGGTTGTGCCGGCGGTGGCCACGAGGGCGATCACCGGCACGCCGCGCCGCTCCAGCGCCGCCAGCTGCTCCTCCACCCGCTCGACCGGGAGACGACCGCAGGCCTCCACCGGCAGGCGGATCAAGGCCTGCGGGGGCAGCCCCATCACCAGCACCGCCTTGTCGAGGGAGACGTGGGCATCGGCGCCGCAGAGCACAACGGCATCCGAGCGGCCGGCGAGACCTTGGGCGTGGCGGGCGGTGACGAGGGCCATCAGGTTGCTGAGGCTGCCGCCGGAGGCGGGCACCCCACCGGCCCCGTCCGGCAGGCCCAGCCGGGAGGCCAGCCAGCCGCAGAGACTGCGTTCGAGGCGGCTGAGGCCCGGGGAGAGCTCCTCGGCCAAGAGATTGTTGTTCAGACCGGCGCAGACCATCTCCGCCGCGATGGCGGCGGTGAGGGGGGGGGGGTCGAGATGGGCCAAGGCCCCGGGATGGCTGGGGTTGTAGGCCCCCTCCAGCACCAGCTGCAGATCGCTGAGCAAGCGCTCGGGCGGAAGCCCGACCCGCTCGGGCTCCGGCTCCGGCAACAAATGAATGCCGGGAAGCGGGGCGCCGGAGGCGGCAGCCCCGAGCCAGCGGCTCAGGCGCGAGGCGGCGTCATGGAGGAAGGCTTCGAGGGCGGGATCGGCGCGGAGGGGATCCCCGAAGGGATCGGCGAAGGGGCGGAGGGGGCAACCCTCCGGTGGAGCCGGCTCGCGCGGTGGGGAGGGGGGCCCCGGTGGCGGCGCAGCGGACCGCCGCGCGGGAACAAGGCTGGCCAACAGCGATTCCGCGATGGGGGCATTCTGCCCGCCGGCCGTGGCGCCCTCGTCTGCGGCGCCCTGTTGCCGCTAAAAGAGGGGTTTTGGATTCCCCATGCTCTGCACCCCCCCACCCCTTGGCGGAGCTGGCGAGCTGTGGATGGATCGGCTGCTCCGCTACGCGGCGAGGGTGGGGGAGCAGGGAGAGGTGCCCGTGGCGGCCGTGGTGCTCGATGGCCGCGGCCGGGCGATGGGGTGGGGCAGCAACCGGCGCCATCGCCGTGGGGATCCCCTCGGTCACGCCGAGCTCGTGGCCCTGCGTCAGGCGGCCTTGAGCCGCGGCGACTGGCGCTTCAACGGCTGCACTCTGTTGGTCACCCTCGAACCCTGTCCCATGTGCGCCGGTGCTTTGGTGCAGGCTCGGATGGGAACGGTGGTGTTCGCCGCCCCAGACCCGAAGCGGGGGGCGCTGGGCGGTTGCCTCGATCTCTCGAGTGACCCCAGCGCCCACCACAGGATGCAGGTGATCGGTGGGGTGCGGGAAGCGCAGGCGCGCCGGCAACTGGAGGCGTGGTTTCGGGCTCGCCGAAGCCTCAGGCGACCAGGGCTGCGGGAGCCTTGCGGCGGAAGGCGGGGAGTTCGCTCTCCAGAAGATTGAGCAGCAGGTCGACGTTTTCCGGGGTGCTGTTGTAGCCCATCAAACCCACCCGCCAAACCTGGCCCGCCAGGGCACCGAGGCCCCCTCCCACCTCGATGCCATGGACATCGAGGAGGTGCTGGGTGAAAGCCTTGCCATCCACGCCTTCGGGGATGCGCACGGTGGTGAGGGTGGGCAGGCGCAGTTCCGGGGGGACATGCAGCTGGAGGCCCAGGCGCTCCAGGCCGGCCCAGAGGCGTTCGGCGTTGCGGCGGTGGCGCTCCCAGACGTTGACCAACCCCTCGTCGGCGAGAAGGCGCAGCGCCTCCCGCAGGCCGAAGTTCATGTTTACCGGAGCGGTGTGATGGTAGGTGCGATCACTACCCCAATATTTATTGAGAAGCGAGACGTCGAGGTACCAGTTGGGCACCTTGTCGGTGCGGGCGGAGAGCTTGGCTTCGGCCCGGGGCCCCATCGTGAAGGGACCCAGGCCCGGGGGGCAACTGAGACCCTTCTGGCTGCAGCTGTAGGCCAGATCCACCTTCCATTCATCGAGGAACAGCGGCACCGCCCCCAGGGAGGTGACGGTGTCGAGCAGGAGGAGGCAGTCGTGGCGTCGGCAGAGATCCCCCAATCCCTGCATCGGCTGGCAGACGCCGGTGGAGGTTTCGGCATGCACGATCGCCAGGATCGCGGGGCGGTGGGTGGCGACGGCCTCCTCCAGCTCCGCCAGGGTGAAGGCCTCGCCCCAGGGTCGTTCGAGGGTGACCACATGGGCCCGGTAGCGCTGGGCCATGTCGACGAGGCGCAGGCCGAAATAGCCTTTTACCGCCACCAGCACGGTGTCGCCGGGCTCGATGGTGTTGGCCAGGGTGGCCTCCATCGCCGCGCTGCCCGTGCCGCTCATCGGCAGGGTGAGTCGGTTGTCGGTCTGCCAGGTGTAGCGCAGAAGCTCCTGGACCTCGGCCATCAACTCGATGTAGAGGGGGTCGAGGTGGCCGATCGGGGTGCGGGCCAGGGCTTCCAGCACCCTCGGATGGGCGTTGGAGGGGCCCGGACCCAGGAGCAGCCGGTCGGGCGTGGCGATCGGCGCCAGCCCGAGCCGGTGTGCGTCGTTCACGGGAGGGAGGACGGGAAGGGGCAAGACCGTGGGCAGCGGAATCGTCCGCTGACATTAGGGAATGGGTTGGGGCGCAAGCGAGCGCATTCAGCGAGCGCGCACGTTGCTGGCGGCCAGTCCGCGGCAGAGGTGATCGAAGGGGGCGCGCACGGCGCCGTTGTCGGGGAGGCCGGTGCTCTCCAGCATCTCCACCAGCACCTCGCCGAGCAGGGCGATGCCGCGCACCGTGGGGCCCGTGGGAACCCCCAGACTCTTGTAGGTGTCGTCGAGGCCGTTGAGCACCCGCTCGTCGAGGATCGTCACGTCGTCGGCGATCAGGGCGTAGCTGGCGTAGCGCAGGAAGTAGTCGAGGTCGCGCAGGCAGGCGGCCAGGCGACGGGTGGTGTAAGCGTTGCCGCCGGGAAGGAGCAGCTCGGGATTGTCTTGCCACAATCGCTGGGAGGCCTCCCGCACGATGGAGGCGGCCTCTCGGTTGATCAGCTCCACCGCCGCCAGCCGCAGGCTGGACTCGGCGTAGTAGGCATCGATCCGGTCGATCGCTGCGCGATCGAAGTACCGGCCGAGTTTGTCGTAACGGCCGATCAGACCGCTGATGGCATCGCGCATGGACGGGATTCGACGCACCTAGGGCGGAAGGTAGCACTTGGAATCTGCCAGATCCCTGCCGTGGGGACGGATCTGGGGAATCTGACAAGAACGGTTACGCAGGGTGCGCCCCAGCGGCCCCGGCGAGGCAGACCCCCCGCCAGGCCCGCCAACGGGGGATTTTTGGTACCAATGGCTACATGGTGGAGGTCGGCGCGCTGCGTACGGTCCAGCCCTGCCGGGTTTCGAGCCGGCCTCACCCCCAACCTCCCCGCCCCAACGATCGCCATGGCCATGACCGCTCAGGACGTCCTTCGTCAGATCCAGGACG